>CAZSKV010000506.1:0-4958 GCA_964607495.1 uncultured candidatus Brocadiaceae bacterium | reverse complement strand
CTTGGGTGGCGAGGCCGATTTTCCGGCGCGCAGCCCCCCGGGAGTCTGCGTCGCGGGATGCGCCGCGCGCAATGCGCGGATGTTTGTCCAGGTTCGAGCGGCCGAATCGGCGGCAACTCTGGATGAGTTGCATAGATTCGGTCGCGCGAAGATGGGCGAAGAGACGCGTGTTCCGCGCGGACGAGTCCCGCGACGCAGACTCCCTAGGTCAGGGGAGACCCAGCCGCAAGCCGAGCGCGTCGTAACGGGCCACGAACGCCTGCCACGCCGTGTCCTGGCTGGTAGGGCCACGGTCCGGCCGGGAGCTCGCCGCCGTGGGCGCCAGGCGGAACTGGCCGATGCGGTGCCATTCCAGGCGCAACCTGACGAGCTCGTCGGGTGCGGCCTCGACCTGGGCTTCGAGATCCCGCAGTGCGAACCCCAGCCAGGTCAGGGCGAGATCCTGCAGGCGCTGCGCTGCCGCGGGCTCCATGGCCGCGACCTTCAGGGCCGTCACGGCGCCGCTCACCAGTTCCTCGGACGCGGTGAGCTCGAGATGCTCGGGCGTGACCGGCAGCAGCGCCTCGTAGGCGCGCAGCGCGAGCTGCGTGCGACCGAGGGCATGGGCGGCATTGGCAAAGGTCCGCAACTGGCTGCGGCTCGTCGGCAGCCCGGCCTGATCGCTCGCGGCCTGCACGCGGCCGCTGATCTCCGCGAGACGCCGGGCCTGCGTGGCGAGACTGTTCAGGGCGGCGACCAGGTTGCTGTCCGCGTCCTGCGCGAGGCCCGCGCGCGCGGCTTCGCCCGCTTCCTGGAATCTCCCGGTCTGGATCAGTGCGAGGGTCCGGAACTTCTGTACGTCCGCAGTCCGTGGGACCTGCGGCTTGATCTCGTCGAGCAGTTGCAGCGCCGCCGCGCCCTGCTCCATGTGCAAGGCGATGCTGCTGCGCACGAGCCGGGCCAAGGTGTTGCCCGGCTCGCGCGCAAGGACCGTGGTCAACAGGTCCGTGGCCTTGGCCAGGCGACCTTCGGTCTGCAGGCGGTCGGCCACCCAGACGATCGCGGCCGGGAAACCGAGGTCGGCCGCGCGCTCCCGCACGCTGCGCACCTCGGAGTCCGGGCGGCCCATGCGCTCGATCACGACCGAGTGCACGAACCAGGCCCGGCCGTTCTCCGGGGCGCGGCGCAGCGCGCGGCCGAGCGTCAACTTCGCGGCCGGGTGGAACCCGCCCTCGGTCAACGCCAGGCCCAGGTCGATCAGCAGGTGCGCGTCCTCGGGCCGGCTCGCGCAGGCCATCCAGAGCAGACGAGCTGCTTCGCGCTGGTCCTCCGGCGGGCTTCCGGGGGGGAAGAGCACCGCGAGGTCGTGGCAGAGCCGGTAGTCCTCGGGATGGATCACGACGGCGCGACGATAGAAGTCGATGGCTTCCTTGCGGCGGCCAGCCGCGGTCAGCACGCGCCCGAGCAGGTAGAGCGAGAACGGGTCGATGGTCTCTTCGAGCTCGGCCTGGGCCATCGCCACCAGCTGCCCGGTCTCGCCGGCGGCCCAGTGCGCGCGCAGCTTCGAGCGCCACGGATGCTGGTCGAGCTGCACGACCAGGTCGAAAGGCGTCCGCCACGCCTCGCCGATCCGCCCGCTCTGACGCCGGCGCACGTGACTCCAGTCGTCGAGACCCTGGATCACCGCGGCCTTGGCCTCGGGGTCGCTCAGCGCGGCGAGCGCGGTGCCCAGGTCCGAGCCGGCGGCGAACTCGGTGAAAGAACGCAGGTAGCCGGCATCGAGCCCCGCGAGCGGCAGCTCTTCGCCGATGTGGTGCGTCAGACCGTCGAGCTCGCGCAACAGCGTGCGCGTGCGCTGCAACCGCACCTCGCGCGCGCTCAGATCCCGCTCCATCGCCTCGACGCTGGGCAGCAGCGCCTTGTCGCCGTTCGGCGAGAGCACGAGGGCCCTGGCCTTGCGCGCGGCGGCGAGGGCCTCGCGCAGCTGGTTCTCGCGGTCGGCGCTGCGCTCCTGGATCTCCGCGGCGAGGCGGTGGGCTTCGGTCAGGGCCTGGGTCACGGCCGCGCTGGTCGCGGCGCGGCGCTCGCCGCGCAGGTAGAGGCCGATCCCGAGGATCAAGGTGACGACGACGACGGCGGCGGCGATCGAGATCGCGAGCGCGGTCGCGAGCCGGCGCGCCCGCCGGCTGGCTTCGAGCTTGGCCCTGGCCTCGGTGGCCGCCAGCTCGGCAGCATGCGCGCGCGCCTCGACGCCGTCGAGGTAGGCCGTGATCCGGCTCGCGACGACGCCGGCATCCGCGGGCCGATCCTCGGGCGCCGCGGCGAGGCAGGCGAGCGTGAGCTCGACCAGCGTCTCGTCGCCGGGTTGGGCGCTCAGGCGGGCGCGGGTCGCCGCGATGTTGCCCGTGTTCGCGAGCTCGAGCACGGCCTTGCGCGTCGGCCCGAGGAACGGCGGATCCCCGCTCAGGATCTCGCAGAGGATGCCGCCCAGCCCGAACACGTCGGTGCGGGCCGATACGGCATTGCCGCCGGTGCGCGCCTGTTCGGGCGCCATGTAGGCGGGCGTGCCGCGCGCGCGCTTCTTGCCGCCTGCCGCCTCGTGCGTGCGCAACGCGAAGCCCCAGTCGAGCACCTGCACTTCGCCGAACGCGCCGACCATCACGTTCTGCGGCTTGACGTCGCCGTGCACGATGCCGCGCGTGTGCGCATAGGCGAGCGCTTCGGCGGTCTTGCGCAGGATCTCGAGCGCGAGGGGCCGGTCCTGGCGCAGGTCCTGGCGCCGGCGCAGCAAAGAGGCGAAGGTCTCGCCCTCGACCAGGCGCATCGTGAAGAACGGCCTGCCGTCGTCGAGGCGGCCGATCTCGTGGACCGGCACGATGCCGGGATGCGCGAGCTGGCTCGAGAGCCGGGCTTCGTCCTCGAACTGGCGCGTCAGCTCATCGTTGCCGACGTAGGCGCGGCGCAGCACCTTCAACGCGATCGTGCGGCCCAGGCGGTCGTCGAGCACGCGGTAGACCGCGCCGACTCCGCCGCGGCCGATCCGTTCGACCACCGGATAGCGCCCGAGCATCTGCGGCTGGCCCTCGGCGTCCTCCTCGGCCTGGGCGGTGGCGTCCAGGGTCGAACTCGCGGACCAGCGCGAGTCCTGGCGGAACGCCGAGCGCATCAAGGCATCCAGCAGGTCTTCCTGCGGTTCGTGCTCGGGGTTCCGACTCGTGGCTTCGCTCATGACCTCTGGCCCGGCCGGGGACAATCCAGCCACAGGATTCTTTGCCGGTGCGCGCAGATCCTGGGGCGGGATCGATGGCTCGTGCATGGCTCGGCCAGTGGATCCTGCCGCCGCATCGGTCAGAGCAGGCCCCCGAGTTCGGCGCAGATCTTCTCCAGCTCCGGCCGCGTCGCGCCGGGGTGGTGCCCGGCCAATACTTCGAGCAGGGCCGTGCGGTAGGCGTCCTTGGCGGTGCGCAGCGCCTCGTAGACGACCGTGACCTCGATCCCGAGCCGGCTCGCGATCTCCCGCGGCGGCAGGCCCTCGGCATAGCGCAGATCGAGGATGCGGGCCTGGTCGCGGCTCGAGCCCCCGCTGCGCAGGCGCCGGATCATGCGTTCCTTGGCTTCCCGGGCCAGGGCCTGCACCCAGGCCCGGTCGAACACCTGGGAGAGCGTTGCCTCCGAGTCGGCGACTTCGTCGGGTGTGAACACCGACTCGGTCTGCACGCGCTGGCGCCGGCGCCGTTCGCTGCGCTCGGCCATCAGCGCGACGTTGCGCACGAGCCCGTAGAGGAACGCGCGGAACCCGCCCTCGCGCTGCGGATCGACGTGCTCGAGCGCGCCGCCCGGCTTGAAGATCTGGATGAACGCCTCCTGCATCGCGTCATCCACGTCGGCATCGTCGTAAGGCACGCGCCAGCGCGCCGCGAGGTAGCTCTTGATCACCGGCCCGTAGACGCGCGAAAAGGCCTCGCGGTCACCGGGCTCGCCCGCGGCAGCGCCGAGGACGACCGACCAACAGGTCGAGTCGTAGCGGTCCATGGAATGTGCGCATGGTAACGGCAGCGGACCAAGTCCAGCCTTTTCGCCGGCGGCCGGGTCTGCCACGATCGTCGGCATGAACGCGCAGATCCAGGCCGCAACCCACGCCGCCGTCGAGGCCTTCCACGCGCAGCCGCTCCCCGAGGCGCGCGCCGCGCTGCTCGACGAAATCGCCGCGCGCCTGCTCGCGGCCGGCGATGAGCTGCTGCAGGTCACGAGCCGCGAGACCAGCCTGCCCCTGCCGCGCTTGCAGAGCGAGCTGGACCGGACGGTCCGGCAGCTGCGGCGCTTCGCGGCGATCGTGCGCGAGGGCTCCTGGGTCGAGGCCGTGATCGACCACGGCGACCCGCAACGCACGCCGGTGCCGAAGCCCGACCTGCGGCGCATGCTGCGTCCGCTCGGACCGGTGGTGGTGTTCGGGGCCTCGAACTTCCCGCTGGCCTACTCGACCGCCGGCGGCGACACGGCCTCGGCCCTGGCCGCGGGTTGCCCGGTGCTCGTGAAGGGCCACCCCGCGCATCCCGAGACCAGCGCGCGGGTCGCGGCCATCGTGACGATGGCGCTCGAGAAGCTCGGCCTCCACCCCGGCCTCTTCGCGCATCTGCAGGCGAGCCCCGGGCAGGAGCTCGAGCTCGGCAAGGCGCTCGTGCAGCATCCGGAGATCAAGGCCGGTGGCTTCACCGGTTCGTTCGCCGGCGGCTCGGCGCTGACCGCGCTCGCGCAGGCGCGACCCGAGCCGATCCCGTTCTTCGCCGAGATGGGCAGCGTGAACCCGGTGTTCGTGCTGCCGATGGCGCTCGCCGCCGCGCCCGAGGCGCTCGCCAACAAGCTCTTCGCTTCGTTCACGAGCTCGGTCGGGCAGATGTGCACCTGCCCCGGGCTCGTGTTCTGCGTGCAGAGTCCGGCCAGCGCGCGCTTCGCGCTGCAGCTCGAGCGCCTCGTGCAGG
>CAZSKV010000505.1:0-7329 GCA_964607495.1 uncultured candidatus Brocadiaceae bacterium | reverse complement strand
GAACTCGCCCGCGCTCGCGACGTGGCCGTGCGCGGAGCTGATCACGTGGCCGTTCGGCGCCGAGTACGCGCCGGCCGCACACCTCTATTCGATCATGCTGATCGGCACGGTCGTCAACGCGCTCACGCATCCGCTCTCGGTCTCGTTCTTCGCCGAGGACCGGCCCGGACGCTTCGTGTGGGTGCACGCGTTCTCGCTCGCGTTCCTGGTCGCCGGCGATCTCCTGGTCCTGCCGGAGCATGGCGTCGTCGGTGGCGCATGGATCAAGAACGGCATGCGCGGCGTCCAGGCGGTCATGATCCTCGCATGGCTGTGGTTCGACATGCGGCGGCGTGCCGACAAGGTGGTATGAGTCCCGTATGCGCCCGTTGTCCAAGTGCCGCCCGCTGACCCTGGCGACGACGCTCGTGGCCGCCGCCTGTGGCGCTTCCCAGAGCGCGAACCCGGGCACCACGCCGCTCGTGCACGGCGACTGCCAGATCTTCGGCACGATGTCGCGGCCCGAGGACCTCGAGCGCAAGGACTTCTGGGACTACTACGCCCGCTACGACCTCGTGCTCGCGGCGACGACGCCCGGCACCGTGCAGCCGTTGCGTGACCGCAACCCGCGGATCCGCGTGCTCGCGAACGTAAACCCGTACTTCGCGCTCGGCGTGCCGTTCTGGCCCGACCACGTGAACCGGCCGGAAGTCGAGCAGCCGGAATGGGTGCTGCGGGACGAGCACGGCGAGCCGATCCGCTACAGCGGCGCGCTCTATCACGGCATGAACCCCGCGGACCTGCCGACGATGATGGACGTGCGGCATCCCGACTGGCAGCGGCACTTCCTCGACTGGACGGCGCGCGTAGTGCGCGAGGAACAGCTGGACGGCGTGTTCCTCGACACCTTCAGCGCCGGTTACCCGGATTTCTGTCTGACACGTGACGGCAAGCCGTGCCGGGACTTCGCTGCGCCGGCCTGGAAGCAGAGCGCGCAGGAGTTCCTGGCGATGATCCGGGCCCGCTTCGCGCCGCCGCTGCAGGTGGTGTTCAACGGCATCTCGGTGGCTCCGGGCGGCTCCGGGCTCGGCGACGCTGCCTTCCTGCAGCAAGCGGACGGCGCCTGCTACGAAGCCTTCTCGATCGCCTGGCCGATCGACCGCGACGACGCCAGCCGGCAGTGGTACTTCGACCATGCGATCCAGCAGGCGATGGTCACCTGCCGCCAGCAAGGCAAGTCGTTCCTGCTGCAGGCGACTGGCGATGCCGCGAACGAACAGACCCGCCTCTATGCACTCGGGTGCTTCCTGCTGCAGAAGTACGAGGGCGCCTGGTTCTACTTCGCGCCGGACGAAGCGACTTCGTACTGGTATCCCGAGTGGGACCTGCGGCTCGGCGCGGCGCGCGAGGACGCCAGGCAGCTCGGCGCGATCTGGGTGCGCGAGTACGCGCACGCGCGGGTGTTCGCGAACCCTGGCGGCCGCGCGGCCACGCTCGCCCTGGAACGCGAGTACGAGGACTGGAAGGGTGCGCGCGTGCGCACGCTCGCGCTCGCGCCCTGGTCGGCGACGATCCTGCGGCGCTGAGCGCCGCAGACTCCCAGGGCCTCGTCGCGCGCCTGCTACTTCTTGGTGTCGCCGGCGGCTTCCTTGGCCGGTTCCTTGACCTCGGGCGGCGGGGGTTGTGCAATCTTGACGCGGAGCACCGAGGCGACCTGGTCGACGACCTTCATCGCGCCCTCGGCCTGCACGATCAACTTGTCACCGGTCTTGGTGAACTGGGCGATCAGGGGCTTGTTCCGGGTGATGCCGGCCGCGCTCAGGTCCAGGGCCAGCGCCTTCTCGAGGTCCTTGACGTCGGTCACGAACGCTTTCGCGTTGTCGGCGAGCGAGTTCGTGTGCTCCTGGATTTTGCCGTAGAGCCCGGAAAGCTCTTCCTTGCGCTCGGCAGCGAGTTTCTTGACCTCGGGGTTGTTGATCTCCGTGAGCTGCTTCTCCCAGTTCTCGAAGTAGGAACGGCCCTGGCCCTGCATCGCTTCGCGCGAGGAACGCGTGCGGGTCGCCTGCGCCTCGAGCGCCGCGATCTCCTGCGAGAACTTGGTGAAGGCCGCCCGCGGGTCCTGGTTGGCCGAGGTGACGACCGCGTTCATCGACGTGAGCATCGTCTTCGCCTGGGCGATCGACTTCGCCATCTCGGCGCGGAATGTGTCCATCGCGGTGGTGGTGGCGTCGGTCTTGCTCGCGGGGGCGGGGTTGCCGGCGCAGCCGATGAGTGCGGCGAGCGCGGACATGGAGAGTAGGGCTTGGAGTTTGTTCATGGGTTCTTCTCGAAACCGGCGGATGGTATCCGGGCCCCGGGCTCGGCAGCCAGGACCTTGCGTCCGCGCGTGCAACGGGCGGCGATCCGCCGCCCGAATTCCACGCACGGCCGCTCGATGAGCGCATGCAACACCCAACCTGCCGCGAGCGAGACCATCGCGGCCAGGACCCACGCGGAAATGCTGACCACCAGGTTGCCGCTGCCCGCCGGGAACACTCGCTCGGCGGCGTTGATGCACAGCAGATGCACGAGGTACATCGCATAGCTCAACGTGCCGGTGAACACGAGGAGGCGCGAACGCAACAGGCGCTGCGCGAGTCCGTCCGCGAGCAGGAGCACGACGAGCGCCGCACAGACGAAGAGCGGATAGGGATAGCGCAGTTCGTAGTAGCGCGCGCCGAGGAGATGGCAGCCCAGCACGAGCAGCAGCACCACGCGGCCCCGCCATGGCGTCGCGAGCCGCGCGAGCCGCGCATGCCAGCCCGGGTCGTCGAGCAGCAACGCGAGCCAGCAGCCGAGCAGGATGTTCCAGTACGGGAACACGCACTCGCCCGGATGCCCGAACACCGGCATCACCATGCAGGCGAGCCCCAGGCCGAAGGTGCCCCAGATGCGGACCGCGCCACGCACGCGCCACAGCACGAAGCCGAGCAGCGGCCACAGCAGGTAGAACTTCTCTTCGATGCCCAGGCTCCAGGTCTGATAGAAGGGCACGTTGCGCCCGCCCGCGATGCCATAGGCCTCGGGCACGAAGAACGGCACTTCCTGGTGATAGAAGAGGTACGGGACCAGCACCGCGCGCAGCGCCGATGCCTTCTCGGCGCCGACCGCGAAACCGAAGATCAACAGGCAGTAGATCCCGAGCACCGCGTAGTAGAGCGGCAGGATGCGGAACACGCGCCGCGCATAGAACGCCGCGAGGGACATCGCGCCGTACTTCCGCTCTTCGCGGAGCCCGAGCGTCGTGATGATGAACCCCGAGATCACGAAGAACGCCGTCATCGCGCCATGCGCGTTGGTCCACTCCCAGATCCGGTCGTGCATGTGCGCGGCAATGACCAGCAGCACGCCGATGCCGCGGTAGCCGTCGAGCTCGGTGAAGCGCGCGCGGGACTGGTAGGCGGCGAAGTCCAATCAGTTGCTGCGCACGTACCAGTCGGATGGCTCGAGCCGCATCGTCGGACAACCGCCGAGCATCGACGTGCAGAGCTTCACCTTCCGCCAGTCGGCGCTGACCATCGCCCGGAAGGCCTGGTACTCGGGGCCATTCCAGATCGCGGCGAAGGTGTCCTGGCGCACGTCACCGAGGATCACCCAGCCGTGATAGTCGAAACAACACGGGGAGACGCGCCCGTCGGCGAGGATCACGGCCGAGGTCCAGAGCAGCTCGCAGATCCTGTGCTCGGCGCCCTTGAAGTCGACCGGGTTCTTTGCGTCGTCGGGGCGCAGCTGGTCCTTCTTGTAGAGCGAGAGCGCCTCCGAATCCGGCAGGTAGCTCAGGGTCTTCTGCGTGTCGCCGGTGCCCTGGAACAGGAACGTCCGCTTGATGATCAGCTGGTCGGCGCCGAGGTCACGGACGACCTTCTGGATCTCCTCGATCTGGTGTTCGTTCTGCTTCATCGCGACGAACTGGATGTCGATCTGCAGCGGGCTGTCCGGCGTCGCGTCGCGCTTCTCGACCAGGCGGCGGATGTTCTGCGTGATCCGCTCGAAGCTGCCCCGGATGCGGTAGCTCTCGTAGGTCTCCTTGTCGGTGCCGTCGAGGCTGATCAGGATGCGGTTCAAGCCCGAGGCCGGCAGGGCGTCGATCACGTCGTTGCGCAGCAGCTGGAAGTTGCTGAACACGTCCATCCAGATGCCCTTCTTCGCCCCGTACTGGATCATCTCGACCAGTCGCGGGTGCAGCAGCGGCTCGCCCGAGCCGTTGAAGTTCATCGTGTAGAGATACGGCGCCAGCTCGTCGATCGCCTTCTGGTAGACGTCCATCGGCAGGAACTGCGCGGGGCGCTCGAGCATGCCGTTGCCGACCGGACAGAGCGGGCACTCGAGCTGGCACGCCGTCGTCGGCTCGACGAGGATCGCGTAGGGCATCGCGAGCGCCTTCGGCTTGCCGCGCAGTTTGCGGTCGGCGTAGTTGACTGCGCGGTTGCGCAGGCGCGTGATGCTGTGATTCGGCATCTTGACGAAGTTCGTCACCTTGTCGCGGAAGCGCCGGAAGCGCTCCTGTTCGACCGAGAGCAGGTCGTCCTTGCTGAACACAGGCGGAGCGGACTTGGTCATCTGGATTCCTCGGCGAGCCTTGGCGGGGGAGCAGGCTCGGGTACAGCGGCCCGCGGGCGATGCAGGAGCCGCTCGGCCCAGGCGTGGACGAGGCGCAGCAATCTACCACGCCACGTCGGGCCATAGAGCAGCAGGTCGAACCGCGGCTCCGGCGTGCCCAGGAAGCGCTGGGTCTTCCAGAACGCCTCGCCGCGGCCGAGGTCGTAGCTGCGGAGCGGAGCGGCGCCGGCCAGCGCTTCTTCGAGCAGCACATAGGCGAGCGCACCCGCGTGCTGGTCGTCATAGGCCGGGTCGTGGGCCAGCAACAGGCCGGTGCCCTGCTGCCCTGCCGCGAGCGCGAATGCCCAGGCGATCAAGCGGCCGTCCGCATGGAGGCGTGTGACCTTGGCGGTCGCGACGTGCCGGCACAGGCTCGCGAGGAACTCACGGTTCTCGGCGCCGCTGGTCAGGATCGAAGCGCCGGACGCACTCTTGCGGCTGCGGGCCTCGAGGTCGGCGAGCTCGCCGAGATCGCGCGGGCCGAGGGCACTCGCGGGTTCGATCGCGAGGCGGAAGCCGGGTTTCGCCTCGAGCTCGGCCAGGCCGTCGGCGAAGCGCTTGCGCGTGCGCTTGCTGAGGCGTTGCCGCCCGAGCATGTTGCCGCCGGTATGGCAGCAGAAGGTCGGCGCTGCGAGCTCGACGCGCGGCACGAAGGGGCCGGTGGCCGCGAGGCTGGCAGTGGGCAGCCCCTGGATCTGGATCAAGTCGGCGCGCAGCTTCGCCTGCACTTCAGCGAAGGCTGCGTCGAGGCAGGTGGGGTGGACCAGCAGCGGCGTCGTCGCGCCCCAGCCCCAGCGCAGGTCCCGCGCGAGCAGCGCACCTGCCCGCGACAGGTCGGTGGTGCCGGTCGGCAAGCCGCCGAGCAGGCAGTAGCGGCGGATCGGCAGGCCCAGGACCGTGCCAGGCCAAGGCACGAGCGGCACGATGCCGGCGACCTGATCCTCGGAGCGGAGCACGAGCAGCTGCAGGTCGTCGGGGGCGAAGACCTCGGTCCAAGCCACCGCCCAGTCGTGGCGATGGAACGCGCTGTCGGGCGCCAGCTGGGCGGCGAGTGCGTCCCACTCCGCGCGCAGCAGCTGCAACCCAGCAAGGCCCGAGAGCCATTGGCAGCGGGCAGTCGTGGGCGGTGCTGCGGGCGAAGTCATCGGGGAGGGCAGGTGCGGTTGTCCCACGCGGGCCGGCCGGGACAAGGCGCGGGGAGTCAGGCGCCAAGTAGTATCCTTCCGCGCCCTTTCTACGCTGCCCGCGCATGGCTGCCGACCCATCCTCGCCACCGCATTCTCGCGCTCCGACCCTGCGTCAGGCCACGCTCTGGGTAGGGGGCATGGGTCTCGTGGGCTTGCTGCTCGGCTATGCCATCGCGCTATGTTCGCCCGACACCTTCCTGGTGACCGGCAGGATCCTCGTGCAGATCGGCCGGGAAACCGGTTCGGCGCGCCCGTCGATGCTGGGTGAAGCCGGCACCGCGCTCGACCCGAAGCCCAGGCGCGAGGACATCAACACCGAGGCCGAGATCCTGGGCAGCCCCGCGCTGTTCCGGCAGGCCTTCGCGGCGTTGGTGGCCGAAGGCGCGCTCGTGATCCCGGACCCGGCGAAGCAGGGGCTCGGCGCGCGCGCACTCGCGGCGCTGCGCCGCGTCACCGAGGCCCTCGGGCTCACCAATGCCCGCCCGGACCAGGAGCGCGCCTACGAGCGCTGGCTCAAGACCGTGCAGGTCAATGCGGTCACCGGTTCCAACGTCCTCGCGCTCGACTGCCGGACCGATCAACCGGAAGCCGGCAGGAAGCTGCTCGACCGCATGATCGAGCTCTACGTCCAGGCGCACATCAAGGCCTTCGGCTCGCAGAGCCAGGAGCCGCATTTCCGCAGCGAGGTCACGCGCCTCGAGCAGGTCGTGCTGGCCGCCGAGCAGCAGCTCGTCGAGCGCCGGCTCGGCGCGCGCGTGCTCGACCCGGAGAGCGAGCGCTCGCTGCTGCTGACCCGCAGGGCCGAGGCCGAGGCCGCGCTGCGCTCCCTGACCAGCCGCATCGCGGGCCTCGAGGCCAAGGCGGCGGAGCTGAACTCCATGCTCGGGAGCCAGCCCGCGACGTCGTTGCTGCAGAGCGAGCGCAAGTCGAGCGTCGTGCGCGACGATCTCGAGAAGAAGCTCGGCGAACTCGAGCGCGAAGTCGTCGAGATGGAGCTCCGCTATCCCGAGAGCTCGCCGATGGTCGCGCGGGCCCACGCGGCCCGCGACCACATGCGCGAACTCGCGAAGGGGTTGCCCGCCGAGCGCGACGAGTCGCGGATCCTCGGGCGCGACCCGGTGCACACGGTGCTCAAGGAGAGCCTGTTGTCGGCCACCGCGGAGCGGAAGGCTCTGGCCGCCGAGCGCGAGGCCGTGCAACGCTCGGTCGTCGAGATGGACCAGCGGCTCGCGGCGATCGAATACGCCCGCGTCGGCATCGCCAGTGCGATGCGGACGCTGAACGAGGCCGAGAAGGATCTCGCGCTCGCGCAGAGTTCGGCGCGCCTGGCCAGGACCAACCAACAGCTCGACGCGCTCTCGGTCACGAACGTCTCCGTGGTCGCCGCACCGACGATCCTGCCGACGCCGATCAAGATGCTCGGCCTGCCGCCGCGGCTCGCGATCGTCGCCGCCGGGCTGCTGCTCGGCGCCGCGCTCGGCATCGGCATCCTCGTGCTGCGCAGTCCGCGCGCCGCGACCGCGAG
>CAZSKV010000504.1:0-3219 GCA_964607495.1 uncultured candidatus Brocadiaceae bacterium | reverse complement strand
CACGCCCTGCAGGCGTCCGTAGGGGCAGATGATCAGGCAGAGCTGCTCGCGGAAGAACCCGAAGTTGCCGAAGCAGACCGCCGAGAAGAAGAGCACGAAGCCGAACGCGAACGGATGCTCGGCCGGCGGCCGCAACAGCGCCGCGTGCAGCTCGCGGATCGGCATGAAGTAGGCCAGAAAGCTGTGCGCGAGCCAGAACGAGACGCCGGCGAAGACCGTGAGCTTCAAGCCGCGCCGCAGCAGCTTGCCCGCGGTCCACGGCGCCTTCTGCAGGCGCTGGCGCTGCGTCGCGCTGCCTTCGATCCAGCGTTCGATCCGGCGGTAGAGGCCTTCGAGGAACACCGTCTGCGGGCAGGCGTAGCCGCACCATGCCCGGCCGAAGAGCGCCGAGGCCACGATCAGCGTGAACCCGATCCCGGTCAGGAAGAAGAACGCGAGCGGGAAGTCCTGCGCGTTGAAGGTCTGGCCGAAGCAGTAGAACGCGCGCCGTTCGATGTCGATCAGCACGGCCGGATGCCCGCCGATCAGCAGCCATGGCAGTGCCAGGTAGAGGACCACCAGGAGCGTCCAGATCACGCGCTTGCGCACCTGGAAGCGGCCGTGCACGTCGGCCGTGTGGATGACGTTGTGCGAACCGTCGGGGTTGACCGAGAAGAGCGTGTCCACGCTCGGCCGCCGCGGTGGTTGGACTGCGCTGGGCATCCGCTCCTAGGCCACCGCGGGCGCGCGGCTCATTGCGCTTCCGTCCCCTCGGGCGCCTTGCCGCCGGCGACGTTCGTGTTGCGCAGCGACAGCACGAAGGCCGAGAGCTGCTGGGTCCGCAGCGGACCCATGAGCGGCTCCCACGCAATCATGCCCTTCGTGAGATCCGGCGAGCCCTTGCTGATCGTCGTGTGGATCTGCAGCGGCTTGCCGCCACGGATCCAGAACTTGTCGGTCAGGTTCGGGCCGATGCCGCCACCGCCCCCGGGGCCGTGGCAGGCGACACAGTTCTGCAGGAACAGTTCCTTGCCCTTCTGCACGGCGACCGGATCGGAGGCCATCTTCTGCAGCGTCTCGTCCGTGAGCGGCAGCTTCTCGAGCTGCCTGGCGAGCGTCGCCGACGCGGCCTCCATCTCCTGCTGCAGTTCCTGGGCCGACGAAGGGCCGGTGCCGAGCACCTGGTAGTGCACCCAGTAGAAGAACGCGAAGATCACCGCCAGGTAGAACGACCACAGCCACCAGTTCGGCAGCTTGTTGTCGAACTCCTGGATGTCGTCGAACGCGTGTTCGCGCGTCTTGTCGCTGTACTGGTAGCTCATTCCTGGTCCTCCTGCAGCGGCAGGTTCGCGAGGTTCGAGTAGTGCTGCTTCTTGCGGGTGACGGTCCACAGGAGCGCCAGCGCGAAGACGAGCATGAAGAACACCATGCTCAGGATCGGCAGCGTCAACAGGCCACTGGTCTTGATCAGCTCGACGAACATCTCAGCACCTCACTGGACCTTGGCCGGCGTGCGGCCGAGGCGTTGCAAGTAGGCGATCAGGGCGACGAGCTCGCTGTCGGGCTGGATCTGGATCCCGTCCTTCTTGAGCTCGGCGACGATCTCATTGGCCTGGGCATTGGCCTTGGGGATCGCTTCGTACTCGTCCTTGTCGGTGTAGGGCACGCCGAGCTTGCGCATCGTGCGCACCTTGGCCGGCGTCTGCTCGAACGGCACCTTCGCGCCCTTGAGCCATGGATAGGCGGGCATGTTCGACTCCGGGAACATGTCGCGCGGATTGAGCATGTGCGTGTAGTGCCAGGTGTTGTTGCGCCGGCCGCCTTCGCGCGCCAGATCCGGCCCGACGCGCCGGCTGCCCCATTGGAACGGATGGTCGTAGGTCGACTCCTCGGCCCGGCTCGGCTCGCCGAACCGCAGCAGCTCGGCGCGGAACGGACGGATCATCTGCGAATGGCAGACGTAGCAGCCTTCGCGCACGTAGACGTCGCGCCCCTCGAGCTCGAGCACGCTGTAGGGCTTGACCGTCGGCTCGCCGTTCGCGCTCAGCGGCACCTGCTTGTGCGCGACGATGCCGGGCAGCAGCTCGACCACGCCGCCGACGACGACCGCGAGCATCACCAGGACCGCGAACGCGAGCGGCCGGCCTTCGAGCAGGCTGTGCCACGGGAAGCGGCCGCCGCTGCTGGCCTGCCTGAGCAGGAGTCCGGTCCAGACGACGACGGCCAGCAGGCCGACCGTGCCGAGCACCGCGAGGCTCGCGTTGCCGGGCCAGAGGAAGAGGCCGAGCACGCAGCCGATCGTGGTCACCACGACCGGCATGCTCCAGACCATCTGCAGGCCCGAACCCGCCGGTGGCGCGAGCGGGATCACCTCCGCCTGCGCCGTGGCCGGCTTGCCGGCGGCGGCGGTCTTCCACAGATTCACGCCCATCAGCACCCAACCGGTGATGAAGAGAACGCCGCCGACCGCGCGGAACGCGTACATCACGTTCACGGCCTTCACGATCTCGATCCAGTCCGGATAGAGCAGGCCGCCGTCCGGCGACTCGGCGCGCGTCATCAGGCCCTGCGTGATCCCGGCGACCCACATCGACACGACGTAGAGCAGGATGCCGATGGTGCCGATCCAGAAGTGCATGTCGGCCAGGCGCGTCGACCAGAGCTTCGTGCCGTAGAGGCGCGGGAAGAGCCAGTAGAACATCCCCGCGGCCATGAAGCCGTTCCAGCCGAGCGCGCCGCTGTGCACGTGGCCGATGATCCAGTCCGTGTAGTGGCCGAGCGCCGAGACCGACTTGATCGAGAGCAGCGGTCCCTCGAAGGTCGCCATGCCGTAGAAGGTCACGCCGGCCACGAAGAACTTCAGCACGGGGTCGGTGCGCACCTTGTGCCAGGCGCCGCGCAGCGTCAGCAGGCCGTTCAGCATGCCGCCCCATGACGGGGCCCAGAGCATCAGGCTGAAGATCATGCCGAGCGACTGCGCCCACTCCGGCAGCGCGGTGTAGAGCAGATGGTGCGGGCCGGCCCAGATGTAGAGGAACACCAGCGCCCAGAAGTGCACGATCGAGAGCCGGTACGAGTAGACCGGCCGCTCGGCGGCCTTCGGCAGGAAGTAGTACATGATCCCGAGGATCGGCGTCGTCAGGAAGAACGCGACCGCGTTGTGCCCGTACCACCACTGCGTGAGCGCGTCCTGCGTGCCCGAGAAGATCCCGTAGCTCTTGCTGCCCGTGAGCGGCAGCG
>CAZSKV010000503.1:0-4342 GCA_964607495.1 uncultured candidatus Brocadiaceae bacterium | reverse complement strand
ACCGGCTTCACGAGGTAGTCCTGGGCACCGAGCTTCATCGCTTCGACCACGACCGGAGCGTCGTCACGTCCCGAGATCATGATGATCGCTCCCGACACGCCGTCGGCCTTCAGACGGCGCAGCGCGTCGATGCCGCTGCCGTCGGGGAGGCCGATGTCGAGCAGGATCACGTCGAACTCGTCCTTCTTGGCCGCGAGCACCGCGCCCTCGATGTCACCCACCGCGCTGATCGCGTAGTGCGCCCCCATCAGGCGCTCGCCGAGCAGGCGCTGCACCGCAGGATCGTCGTCGACGATCAGGATGGTTGCTTGGGTCGTGGCGATCGGCACGGTCGATTGGCTCTCGATGACTGCGTTCATCCCCCTCACCATTGCGGTACTTCGGCTCGCGCCATTGCCGTGGTGTAGCGCTGCAGCCATGCCCCGATGCGGCCGGGGCTTGGTGCCGGCCCGATCAGCGGACGGCGACGCCTTCGTGCCGCAGCAGCCGCTTCTTCAGTTCGGGCCCGGGGCCGAAGCCGCCGAGGCCGCGCGCAGCGAGCACCCGGTGGCAGGGGATCAGGAACGGGAACGGGTTGTTCGCCATCGCCGAGCCGACCGCGCGCGCGGCGCGCGGCGATCCGGCGAGCAGCGCGAGCTCCTGATAGCTCACGGTACGCCCGGGCGGCACCTGCGTGCGCAGGGTCTCGAGCACCTTGCGGCGGAACGGCGACACGCGCTCGAGCGCGAGCGGCAGGTCGGGGAAGTCGAGCTCCCCCGCGCAGTAACGGTCGAGGGCCCGCGCGGTCTTCACGAGCACCAGACTCCTGCCCCGCGTCTGCGGCCGCTCGCCGCGGCGCACGAAACGGATGCTCAGCAGGCGGGTGGCATCGGCGACGAGCTCGAGCACACCGAACGGGGAGCGATGGATAAGGGTCGGCATCGGCTACTTGCTCCTTTGCAGCGCATCCTCGACTTCCAGCGCCAGCATGCAATCCCCCAGCTGGGGCAGGCACGCGGCCAGGATCCCGGTGGCGCGCTGCTGGTCGCCGTTGGCGAGCAGCGCGAGACCGAGCCCGGCCTTCTCGCGTGGCGGATCCTCTTCGCCCTGCGCGCGCCGCAGCGCGCTGACCTCGCCGAAGAGCCGCACCGCGCCAGCAGCGTCACCCTCGCGCAACGTCGCGAACGCCGCCAGGGCGCGCAGGTCGCGGTCCAGGGGCTGGAACTTCGCGAGGAAGCGCAGTTGCACGCGCGCGGGGGCCGCGTCCGCGAGTTCCACGACCGCGAGGTCGGCGACCTGCCGGCGCAGATCCAGCGCATGCGGTCCGGGCGCCGCGGCGATCTCGGCTTCGAGCTCGGCGCGGCGGGCGCCAAGGGTCCGCTTCAGCTCGGTCAGGTCGCGGGTCTTGCAGAGCGCGAGCACGAGGTTGGAGAAGCACTGCTGCCGTTCCTGCTTCGGGAGCCTGGGTGTGCTGCCGGCCAGCAACGCTCTGTAGAGCCGCGCCGCTTCGGCCGGGGCGGCCTCACGATAGACGTCGGCCAGGGGCATCGCCTTGCCCTTGCGCTCGAGCGGAGTCCGGCTGCTGGTGAGCGCCTGCTCGAGTGCGAGCGCGCGCTCGCGCTGACCGGTGGCGAAGAGCAGAGCCGCCGCGAGCCGACGGTACTCCTGCAGGCTCTGTTCCCAGTCGCTGCTCCACCAGCTCGACCATCCTTCCTCTCCGAACGCGAAGGTGAAGGGGTTGTTCAGGCTCGTGTCGCCATGCGCGGTATGGACATGGCTCTCGACGCGGCGTTGGCTGCCTGTCGCGAAGCGATCGACCTGCGCGCGCGAGAAGTCGAGCACCTGTTCGAGGTGCGTCATCGCCTTGGCCGGTTCACCCGCGCGTACCCAGAGCCAGGCGAGGTCGTAGCGCTTCTTGCGATCGTCGGTCGCTGTTCCGAGATCGCGCTCGGCGCGTTCGGCGAAGTACCGCTTGTCACCGGCCGCCCGCGCGCACGCGGCCTCGACCCGCGTGATCTGGCGTTCGTACTGCGGCTGCTTGCCGAGTTCCTTGGCCCGGTGTCGCAGCTCGGCGAGCGAGCCGGCCCGCTGGTGGATCGCGGCGAGGACCTCGGCGGCGCCGTCCGCTTCGCGCCGCTGGCCGTCCTCCCAGAACCAGGCCTTCACCCGCGAATGGACCCCGTAGAGATCGAGCGGGTCGAGCGCGCGCTTCCAGGCCAGCGCCTGCGCGGTCGCGACCTGACCGGCCTCCTCGAGGATCTGCAGGTGCTCGCCGAAGGGTGGCGCTTCCCGCAGCAGGAACTCCGCGGTCGACGCGGCCAGCGCCCGCTGGGGTTCGCGCAGGCGGCGCCACTGCCCGGCGACGAAGCGCACCGACCAGTCGCTGCGCCAGTAGCTGAAAGGATCGGAGTGCGGCGAGCGCCGCAGGGGCGTCTCGCGCCAGAGCGCTTCAGCCGCCGCGGCGTCGCCGCGGGCGAACGCGAGCCGGCCCGCTTCGTCCTGCAGCGCCATCGCCCGCGAGTAGTAGGTCCAGTCCGTGGAGACCATGTAGCAGCGCTCGAACGCCAGCCGCAGGGCGGCGAGCGCCTGCGACCGCTCCACAGCCTGACCGAGGCGACGCAGCGCCGCGCAGCGGATCTCGAGTGCGAGCACGCGCTCCGGCTCGGCGCGGATCGCGGCGTCCGCGCGCGCGAGCGCCGGCCCGGCATCGCCTTGCAGCAGGTGCACGAGGGCCGCGGTCTCGTTGGCCTCCGCGGTCGTGCTGTCGCCGAGGATGCGCTGCTGCTCGGCCGCCGGCAGCCCGGCGAAGGCGTCGAGCACGACTCCGGCGATCAGCAGGTCGTCCACGGCCGTCCGGCCGCGCTGTTTGCGCAGGTGCTCGCAAGTGCGGGCGAAGCACTCGGCCCAGCGACGGTTCTGCCAGGCTGCGCGGGCGAACGGCCACAATGCCTGATCCTGTTGTGGATCGAGCTCGAGCACCTTCTGCCACGCCGTGAGCGCGGACTCGGTGCGTTCGGCATCCGTCAGCCACCCGGCGAGGGTGGCCCAGCCGTCCGCGGTCTCGAGGTCGAGAGCCAGCTTGTAGGCAGTCTCCGCCTCGGCGAAGCGCTCGGCCTGGAGCAGCACGTCGGCGATCCGCTTGTGTACGTCCTTCTTCTCCTGACCGCCGCGCAACTCGAGCAGCTGCCGCAGATGGGTCAACTGCTGCTCGGTGTCGCCGGCAGCGCGCGCGAGCTCGATCAGGCCTTCGAGCGCCTGCACGCGCAGGTCGTCGTGCGCGAGCATCCCGGTGTAGATCGCGCGTTGGCGCGCGATGTCCTCGAGCTCGCCACAGAGTCCGAGCAGGCAGTCGCGCAGGCCGGCGTCCCGCGGGTCCCTGGCCAGCTCCTGCTCGAACTCCGCGACGAGTTCCTCCTGCCGGTGCAGCTTTTTGTAGACCCGCACCAGCAGGTCCCGTGTGCCGTTCTCGCCGCGCGAACGCGTCACGACCTCGCGCACGAGCGGCAACGTCTGTTCGACCTGGCCGCACTCGAGCCGCAGCTCGATCTCCTGCATCCGGTGACCGAGCTCGTTGGTGCCGAGCTTCTTGACGTAGCGCTGCCACCAGGCCAGCGCCTTCTCGAACTTGTTCTGCCGGCGCAGCAGGTTCGCGACCGTCGCGAAGCTCTCCGGTTGCGTCTCGTCCGCGAGCGATTCGATCAGCTCGTCGGCTGCCGCCGCCTTCCCCTGGGCGGCGAGGATGCGCGCGCGCTCGAGCTTCAGCCGGTCACGCTCGCTGAGGTTCGTGCCTTCGCTCCAGGACACGGCGCCGCTGCCGCCATAGACCTTGCTCATGGCATCGAGCACGGCGAGCGCGCCGTCGTGGTCGCCGTGCAGCCGCCGCAGGCCGAAGAGCAGCGGATAGAGGTAGATCTCCTTGCTCGACATCGAGGCCGCGCGCCGCAGGTCGGCTTCGGCGGTTGCCACGTCACCGCGCGCGAACGCCAGCGCGCCCATCACCAGCAGATCCTGGGCGGTCTTGCGCCCGGCGAAGGCCGGCAGCTCGGTCTCGAGGCGGGCGGGGTCGGGATGGTCCTTGCAGACGCGCAACAGTTCCTTGAAGCGCTGCTCGCGCTCGCCGAGTGAACCGGCTTCGTCGATGTCCGCGAGCAGGCGCGCGATCGCCTTCTCCGGCTGGCCGGTCGCCAGCTGCAGGCGGACGAGGCGCGGCGACAGGTGCGAGTACTGCCAGCGATTGACCCGCGCGCGTTCGACCTCCTTCGCATAGCTCGCGACCGCGGCCGCGATCTCGTGCTTGTCGAGGTACCAGCTGCCTGGCGAGAACTCCTGGCTGCCGCCACTCTGCTCCTCGAGACGGCCCATC
>CAZSKV010000502.1:0-2487 GCA_964607495.1 uncultured candidatus Brocadiaceae bacterium | reverse complement strand
GGACATCCTGGTCGGCAAGGTCGCGCCCAAGAGCAAGAGCGAGCTCTCGCCCGAGGAGAAACTGCTCCACGCGATCTTCGGCCGCGCCGGCGAGGACGTGAAGAACGCTTCGCTCGAGGTCCCGACCGGGATCGAGGGCATTGTGATCGCGGCCGAGAAGTTCTCGCGCAAGGTCAACCTGACCGAGAACGAGCGCACGCGCAACCTGCAGGAGATCAAGAACGCCGAGATCGAGTTCCTGCGGCAGTACCGCGAGTCCACCAAGGCGCTGCTCGTCGAGGCGCAGAAGATCCTCGGCAAGCCGATCACCGACGGCGAGAGCAAGAAGGGCATCCAGATCACCGAGGACATGCTGATCCTCGATCTGCGGCGGGTCCGCGACCTCGTGCGCACGGCCGCCGACCTCGACGAGCACAAGGCCCACAAGGTGCAGCTCGTCGAAGTCGTGACCCACTTCACCGAGCGGATCGAGGAAGCCGAGACCGAGAAGAACAAGCTCGTGAACCGTCTGTCGCGTGGTGACGAACTGCCGACCGGCGTGCTCGAGATGGTCAAGGTCTACGTGTCGACCAAGCGCCGGATCTCGGTCGGCGACAAGATGGCCGGCCGGCACGGCAACAAGGGCGTGATCAGCAAGATCCTGCCCGAGGCCGACATGCCGTTCCTGGCCGATGGCACGCCCGTCGACATCGTGCTGAACCCGCTCGGCGTGCCGAGCCGCATGAACGTCGGGCAGATCCTCGAGACGCATCTCGGCTGGGCCGCCAAGCGGCTCGGCTTCCGCGCGGTGTCGCCGGTGTTCGATGGCGCCTCCGAGGCGGACATCGAGGATGCGCTCCGGCGCTCGGGCTGGGACACGGACGGCAAGACCGTGCTCTACGACGGCAGGACCGGCGAGGCCTTCACGCAACGCGTGACGGTCGGCTGCCTCTACATGATGAAGCTGCACCATCTCGTCGACGACAAGGTGCACGCGCGCGCCACCGGACCGTACTCACTGATCACGCAGCAGCCACTGGGCGGCAAGGCCCGGTTCGGCGGCCAGCGGTTCGGCGAGATGGAGGTGTGGGCGCTCGAGGCCTACGGGGCCGCGAACATCCTCCAGGAGCTCTTGACCGTGAAGTCCGACGACGTCGACGGCCGCACGAAGATCTACGAGGCCATGGTCAAGAACGAGAACATCCTCGAGCCCGGCACTCCGGTCTCGTTCGGTGTGCTCTGCAACGAGATCAAGGGCCTGGGGCTCAACATCGAGCTGCACAAGCGGGGTTCCGCGGAGAGCCTCTTGTCCTGAGCCAGGCCACACCGCGGGACCAGGTCCCGACCTGCTCTCATCTTGATTCGGATCGCAAACAGCTAGCCCGGTAACAGCGATGGTCGAAACCATCTACGACAAGATCAACGATTACGCTTCGGTCACGATTCGCCTCGCCTCCCCCGAGGACATCCACTCGTGGTCGTTCGGCGAGGTCAAGAAGCCCGAGACGATCAACTACCGGACGACCCGATCGGAGCGGGATGGCCTGTTCTGCGAGCGGATCTTCGGTCCCGAGAAGGACTGGGAGTGCAGCTGCGGCAAGTACAAGGGCATCAAGCACAAGGGCATCACCTGCGACAAGTGCGGCGTGATGATCACGCACAGCCGCGTGCGCCGGAAGCGCATGGGCCATATCAACCTCGCGGCCCCGATCGCGCACATCTGGTTCTTCAAGGCGATGCCGTCCCGCCTCGGCACGCTGCTCGGCATGAAGACCTCGAGCCTGGAGCGCGTGATCTACTTCCAGGACTACGTCGTGATCGACGCCGGCGACACGCCGCTGAAGCCGCAGGAACTGCTCAGCGAGGAGGCGTTCCGCCAGCACCGGCAGAAGTACGGCAACAGCTTCGTCGCCGGGATGGGCGCCGAGGCGATCCGCGAGCTGCTGCGCCGGATGAACCTCGACGAGGTCTCGGAGACGCTGCGTGACGAGCTCAAGCGCACCGAGTCCAAGCAGAAGATCAAGGACATCATCAAGCGCCTCAAGACGGTCGAGATGGTCCGCGACTCGGGGAACCGGGCCGAGTGGATGATCCTCGACGTCGTTCCGGTCATTCCGCCGGACCTGCGTCCGCTCGTGCTGCTCGACTCGGGCAACTTCGCGACCTCGGACCTGAACGATCTCTATCGGCGTCTGATCAACCGCAACAACCGGCTCAAGAAGCTGCTCGACCTGAATGCGCCAGAGGTCATCATCCGCAACGAGAAGCGGATGCTGCAGCAGTCGGTCGACGCGCTGTTCGACAACGGCCGCTGCCGGCGTCCCGTGCTCGGCAGCAGCAACCGGCCGCTGAAGTCGCTGACCGACATGATCAAGGGCAAGCAGGGCCGCTTCCGCGAGAACCTGCTCGGCAAGCGCGTCGACTACTCGGCGCGTTCGGTGATCGTGGTCGGTCAATCCCTCACCGTGGCCGAGGAAGTTGAGCGGGTTGTTCTATATCTCGTGATCT
>CAZSKV010000501.1:0-7321 GCA_964607495.1 uncultured candidatus Brocadiaceae bacterium | reverse complement strand
AGCCGCAGCGACGATCGGCAGCAGCAGCAGCACCACGAGGTCGGTTGCGGGCACCGGATCGAAGACCAGGTGCCGCAGCGGCACGAGCACGTAGAGCAGTGCAATCCCGCCGCTCTCCAGCATGAGCTGCTGGCCCGGATGCAGCCGGATCTGGCGGCTGGGCAGGTGGAGCCGCCTCGGCACGCTCTGCAGCACGGCCATCGGGCACACGGAGGTCCAGAGGTTCGGCGCGGCGAGGAGCAGGAGCGGCAGGAGCGGCACGATGCCTTGCCAGAGGATGCGCATTCCGGCGGCCGGATTCGTGGCAACGAGCCACGTGACGGTGACGAAGACGGCGAGCGAGAAGATGCTGCCGGCGACGAGCACCGGCCGGCGCGCCGGGAGACGAGCGGAGGTGGAAGGGCGGATGCGTGCCATGGCGGAGTACAGCCATTGTGACCGTGGCGTTTGCGGCGTGATGTCCCGTCGCTGTACTCAGAAGCTCACGGAATCGTCAGATGAGGTCGATCCCGGTAAGCTGCCGCTGGTGCCCCAACGCGAGGTATCGCTCGACACTGCCGCCTTCCTGGACTCGGAGCCGAGCCGGAAGTTGACGGCTGTCGAGCGTGCCGACCAGAAGACGATCGTCGAGCGCTTCCTGGCCACCTGCTACGACGACCTCGGCAAGGCGCCACGCTTCCTCGATGGCAGCGACATGCACGAGCTCTTCGGGCATGTGCTGCCGGGGCGCTTCGGCAAGAAGGATCCTCTCGGTCCCTCGGTGCTGCCAGTGCTGCGCGCCTATCTCGAGTTCCTCGAGCAGAGCGCGGTCGTGTCGCAGATCTACGAGATCCGCATCGCGCTCGAAGAGACGGCCCGTGAGTTCGAAGAGGCTGTCCGCACCGGGGCGGTCGCGCACCACCATGTGCCGCTGAAGCCGATCGTCAACAAGGCCGCCAAGGTCGGACGGAACGATCCCTGCCCATGCGGGAGCGGCAAGAAGTTCAAGCACTGCTGCCTGAAGCTAAGTACGTAGAAAAGTACGCGGTACGAAGCTACGAGGATTCTTGCCTCAGCGGAGCTTGTCGAGCGCTTTCTGCAGCGTCGCGGGCGGGATCGTGACGACGAAGCGCTGCTCCTCCGTGGCCTCGGCGACGGCCAGGAGCGGTGGATCGAGTTCGCGGGTCGTGGTCGATTTCCGGCTGTTGCCGTCGCCGGCTTCGAGCATGACCTGGATCACGTAGTTGCCCGGCGCGCTCACCAGGCAGGTGAACTCGCCAGTCTTCGGATCGCGCGCGCAGCGTTCCCAGTTGCCGAAGCCAGGCCAGCCGCCCTCGGACTTGAAGTTCCCGATCGGCCCCGGGAGTCCCGGCATGCCGCGGCCGGTGTCACTCTCGATGCAGACATGGAGCGAGGGCACGATGCCGCTGTTCGCGGCCAGGCCATCGAGCCGGATGCGCAGCGGGAAGCCCTTCTCGAGCACGATCTTCGTGTCCCCCGAGACACCGGTCAGGCGCTGGCGCTTGTAGCTCGCGACAGTGACCAGGGCGTCGAAGGAACCGCGGGCGGTGATCAGCGAGGCCTTGCCGCTGCGGAAGCGCGTCGACTGGTCCTTCGACACTCCCGCCTCGGTGACCATCTGCACCTGCCCTTCCCTGGTCACCGGCTTGCCTTCGGCATCCACGGCGGCGAACTCGATCTCGCGCAGCTTGCCCCGCAAGTCGATCTCGGTGAGGCGCGGGTCGGGGCAGGCCTTCCCGGCAACCACCATCAAACCGGTCAGCGACACGACGGGCTCCGGATCGGGGGCGATGCGCAGCCGCAGCGTGTAGCTGCCAGTGGCCAAGGCTCGCCAGGTGAATGCGCCGCGCCCATCGCGCGACCGGACCTCGGACGAGCTGGTGTTGATCTCCTTCGCATTGGGCTGATCATCGCGCAGGGCGACCACGCGCAGCCCATCGATCGCGAGACCAGGGTCCGTGAGCACGGTCGCAGCAAGACTGCCGCCGCGCGTCAGCTGCACGCGCAGGTCGTCCTGGCCGCGGCGGAACGGCAGCGGCTCGCAGGGCGTACATTCGCGGTGGCGCGCGACCACCCGCAGCTCCTCTTCGGGTGGATACCCACGCACTTCGAAGCGACCCGGCGCCGGCCACTGCACGGCGATGTCGTGGGACCAGATCTGCAGGATCTCGTCGCGTCCTCGCGGGCGGCGCGCACCGACGGCGTTGAAGCGTCCCACGCCGAGCTCGACCTCGGTCATCGGCTGACCACTCTCGTCGACGGCCACGCCGCCCACGATCAGTGGCCCCTGGTTCAGCACGAGCTCCCCGAGGTCGTGCGTGCCCTTGGGAACGCTCGCGAGCGGAATCCGCGCCATGTGGCAAGGCCTGGCCTGGGAGAAGAACAGGCAGCGGCTGAGCTTCTTCTCGGCGAACGAGTTCCCGAGCAGGATCCGGAAGCGACCGTCCTTGTCGGTCTTGACCTCGTGGTTGGCGGTCTCGCCGTGTTCCACCTGGATCACGTAGCCGAGCCGCTGCTCTGCGAGCGGCTGGCGCTTCTCGTCGAGCGCAACCCCGATCAGCACTGGTTGCGACTTGCTGAGACCGATCCGGAGCGTGACCTCCTCCCCAGGTATGGTCGGCCCAGCAACTTCGACGGGCCCGACTTCCCCTCCCGTACCCAGCCAACCGTTTGCCCGCAGGCGTCCGCCGAGTGCGACATGCGGGAACACGGCGCGGCCGGTCTCTTGGGTCAACTGCTGGCCGGATGGTGACCGCTTCGTGCCCACGAGCTGCAGCGTGATCCAGCCATCCCCGGTGAATGCCGCACCGCTCGCCTCGACGACCTCGACGACGGCGCGGCCCGTGGGCGGCAGCGTGATCAGCACGGGGTCGACTGGTGGCAGGTTGGGATCGAAGGTCTGGGACTCCGCCTGCAGTCCCGGGCCCTGGGCGTAGGCCAGCCAGGTCTTGCGTTGTGCGCCCGCGAGGTGGCCCAGTTGCAGTTGCAGGTGCGCGATCGTGGCGATGCCGTCCGGAGCCTCGGTCTTCCATTGCCAGCCGTTGAGGAGCTCCGGATTCTGGTTCTCCCGGCTTGCACTCCGCAGGGCCACCGGCAGGCCGATCACGGGCTTGCCCGCCACGTCGAGCGCGCGGACCCGGAGCGCCAGATCCTGCTGCACGAGGATCTCCAGGCCGAGTGGGGCCTCGCGTTGCAGCCAGGTCTGGCCGTAGAGCTGGCCCAGCCTGGCGCAGGCCTGGCCGTTCTCCTTCGGTCGCGGCACCTGCACCTGTCCCTGGGCGTCGCAGAGATACTGCTTGCCGAACTTCTCGAGCCGCAGCTCGGCGTCCAAGAGGGTATTCCACGCCTTCTGCAACTCGGGGGACATCGCTCCAGGATCGAAGCTCATGAAGCGCACGACCGCGTGCGGCACCGGTCTACGGGTCTGTTGCTCGAGCACGCGGATCAGCAGCATCGGCTCGGCCGACCTGTGCGTGGCCTCGAGCGGATTGATCTCGGCGGTCCTCGAGAGATCACCGGCTGTGCCGGGTGCCTCAGCAGGCCGCGATTGGGGGTGCGCCGTCAGTGCGTCCGGAAGCGCCGCCGGCTGCTCCCCGGAGGCGATCGAATCCAGATCTTCCAGGGGCTCGTTGCTGCGGCCGAGCCACCAATATGTGCCCCCGCAGATGGCGGCCAGACCCAGCAGGAGCAAGAACAGCAGCTGATTGCGGTTTGTCTGCACGGGACCCGGGGAGAAGCCTAGCGGTTCTTGAGCTGGATGCGCAGGTCGCCGGCGACGGTGACCTCGGCAGGGAGGTGCTCTTCGGCGTGGACCGACAAGCGGACTTCGGTCCGCACGGTCCGCACGATGGCCCGACCTTGGACGAACTCGATCCTGCGCTCTGCTTCCAGGAGATCCTCCTCGAGGCGAACGCCGTATCCGTCGAGCGGCCGTCCTGCGTGGTCGCGCAACTCCAGCACGAACCGCCGCAGCGATGCATCGACATCGAGCCGGAGCTTGTGCGTGACCGTGCTGCGCAACGCGATCTTCTGGCGCAGCGTCGGAGCGTCCGGGTCGGCATCCGCCAGCAGCACGTCGAGCCGATACGCGCCCGGTGGCAGGCCACGCCAGACGAGCTGTGTCTCGGTCGTGCTCCGACGCGAGCTGGCTGGCGGGGCTGGTCCAGCATCGGCAGACGAATCCTCCGCGACGAGGAAGGCACGGATGCGGCCGTTCGGCAGGTCTGCCGGGACTCCCAGCGTGACCTGGAGTGCGCTGCCCTGGAGCAGCACGAGGCGCAGATCCTGGCTGCAGTCCCCGAGCGGCAATGCTGGTGCGGCCAGATAGCCGTGAGCGTGCGCAAACACCGCGAGCGGGGCTTGGGGCAGCCAGCCCCTGAGCGCGAACACCCCATGGTCATACCGGTCGATCTCGATGCCACTGATCAGCGGCGAGAGCTGCTGGGGCGACTCGCTCTGTTCGAGCATCTCGCTCCATTGCACGCCGACGATCGCCTCTGGGCGCGGCAGCCCCTGCGCATCGACGACCACGCCATTCGCGAGCAACGGCGGGACGGTGAGTTGCAGGCTCCCGAGGTCGTGCGTCCCCGGCGTCAGCGGGCGAGCTGTGGCCAGGCGTGCGCTCCACTTCGCGTGCGTCAGGCGCAGTGCCTGCAACGTCGGGGTCCGGTCGTGCGCGATCACGACGAAGGTGAAGCGGCCGTCGAGATCGGTCCCGGATTCGCGGTTGACCTCACGGCCGTCGATCAGCATCGCGGCCGCCAACGGCTGCGACGCGAGCGGAGTCCCCGCCGGCGTCAACGCGCGCCCGGTCAGGACGACTGGCGGCTGCGCTGGTTGCAGGCAGCTGAGCAACAGGGCAAAGATCACCATCAAGAAGTACCGCGTACTTTGTTATGGGGATTCTCTCCCAGGTTGGGTGGGTTGCACACGCCCTGCGAAGCGGTGATAGAGCCACGCCGCCCCGACGAGCACCAGACCCAGCGCCGCAAACGCCATTCCACGGGCCAGTTCGCTGCGGAAGTGCAAGTCGATCGCCACGACCTTGAGCAGCGTGAGCCCCAGGAGTCCCAGAGCGACCAGCCGCGGCGCGCGCCGCTGCAGGCGCAGCCCGGCGGCGAGCAGACCGCCGGCGAACACGGCCCAGGTCACGGAAATCGCGATTCCGCCGGACCGGTGGCCCCGCTCGAAGTAGCCGTAGCTCTCCGCGGTCAGCACCAGCAGCAGGAGCGCCAGGCCCGGCACCCGCCCGCCGCCGGCGAGGAGCGCGGCGATCGGCAGGAGGACGAGGCCCAGGTGCTGGTTCCACAAGAACATCGCCCCCTGCGGTTGCAGGAAGCGCACGAGCGCGAATCCGGCGATGCTCGCCCCGGCGGCGGCCAGCCAGCGCAGGGGCAGGGCCCCGGCCAGGCGCTGCGGCGCGCGCGCAAAGAGCAGCGCGCTGGCGCTGGCCAGCGCGAACCACGTCATGTGCTGCGCGAATGCACTCGGCCCGCTGAGCTCGACTTCGCGGCCGCAGCGCAGTCCGCACAGCACGACCGCTGCGCTCAGCAGCAGACTCCGCTGCGCCGGCTGCAGCCAGGCACCCAGCAGCAGACCACCGAGCACGGCCGCCGCGACGCCGATCTCGGCGTTCCAGAACGGCTGCACGAGCACGTACCCCGCCTCGGGCATCACGAACCAGGGCGCGAGCTCGAGGCTCGCATGCA
Source organism: uncultured candidatus Brocadiaceae bacterium (assembly GCA_964607495.1). Taxonomy (GTDB): domain Bacteria; phylum Planctomycetota; class UBA1135; order UBA1135; family UBA2386; genus CAZSKV01. Next base: position 1,613 of record CAZSKV010000501.1, on the reverse strand, counting down.
CGGTCAACACGCGGGCCACGGTCAGCATCAGGCAGCCGAACCCCGCATAGCGCGCGATCGGCACTGCGTAGCGCATACCGAGCTGCAGGAACGCGATCGCCATGCCGAGCCACGCCAGGGTCAGCGCGTTGCCGCCGAACGCGATCGGCGCCGCCGCGAACACGAGCGCAAGTCCGAGCACGCGCAGGGTCTCGCGGCCCGCGACGTCCATCCTGCGCACCGACAAGAGGCCGTGCGCGACGCCGAAGCCCGCAGCCAGCAGGCCGAGGACCTGCGGATGCTCGGCACCCAGCGTGTGCCAGCCGTGCACGAGCCACGCTCCCGCACTGATCACGACCCCCGCCAGCCGCTGCAGGCCGCCACGGGATCCCGCGAGCAGGAAGAGCAACGCGAAGCCCAAGCCCCATGCCCCTTCTGCCGTGCTCGCGGTCGCGATCGCCAGCAGATAGCCCCAGGTGCCGGCGACGCCGACCGGCAGCACGAGCCCGAAGCCCAGCCGCGTCGCGACCCAGGCGAGCCCGACCTGCAACGCCAGCAGATAGCCGCAGAGGCCGTGCAGGTTCGCTTCGCCGCCGATCAGCGCCGGCGTCGCGAGGCCGCCGATCTGCGCGAGCAGGGCGAGGGCCAGCGCCCCCCACGGCAGTGCCACGGCCGCGGTCACGCCGGTGGTCAGCAGCATGGCCGCGAACGACACGCCGCGCGGCACCAGCCCATAGAGGTGGAACGCCGCGAAGCTGACCAGGTAGAGCAGCGCCGTGCCGCCACCGAAGAGCCCCTGCGCGAGCGCGTCGTAGCTGCGCCGGCGCGCGGCGAAGCCGGCGCCCCAGAGTCCGCAGCCGAGTGCGGCGCCGATCACGAGGCGCAGTGCCGGCGAGATCCAACCCTGGCTGACCGCGTGCCGCGCGAAGAGCCCCCCGGCCACCAGCAGCAGCAGGACACCAATGCGCACCAGCCATTGCTGCCCGAAGCGGAGTTCGAGGTCGGGGCGTGCTGCGACCCTGGGCCGCTCGACTGCTACCGGCACTGGCACAGGCACCGGCACTGGCAGTGGCACCGCCACGGCCGGCATCTCCGCCACCGGCACCGCCACCGCCACCGGCTGCCTGGGCCGCTGCCGTGACTCCTCGAGCGCCGTGAGCCGCAGCTCGAGTCTGGTCGACCAGATCAGGTTGGCGAGCGCCATGAAGAACGCGATCAGGGCTCCGAGTTCGAACATGCCGGCCAATCATCGGCTCCGGAACTGATTCACATAGCGAACTCTTGGCGATGATCTGCAATAGCACTGCTTATCGACGACCGGTGCTGGCCCGCAACCTTGCCGGCCACGTGCCGCCGCGCGATCGTCTGCATCCCCATGCTCGCATCGCTGCTGACCGCGCTCGTCCTCAGCCCGCAAGAGCCGCTCGAGTTCGCCCGCCAGCGCGTGCGCGAGACCTTCGGCGAACGGGCCGCAGCGATCACGTTGCGCGTCGCCGGCAGTGGCGCTCCCGAGAGCTTCCACGTGCGCTGCCGCGACGGCCGCGCCGAGGTCACGGGCGCCGATCCGGCCGGGGCGATGTATGGCGCGCTCGAACTCTGCGAACGCGGGCTGGACGCCGCGGAAGTGCAGGCGG
>CAZSKV010000500.1:0-10993 GCA_964607495.1 uncultured candidatus Brocadiaceae bacterium | reverse complement strand
GCCTGCCCCTGCTGCGCGAGCGAGGCCGTGACCTTCGCCTTCGCGTCGCGGAACGGGTACGGGAGATCGGGGGCCTCGCAACGGATCCGGTCGAGGGTGCAACTGGCACCGAGGGCGATGCCGAACCCGGAATCGTCCTCGCCGGGCGGGACCGGATACTCGGCCCAGCAGGAGAGCTTCGTGATCCGGCCCGCGACGTCGGCAAGGCGCAGGTACTCGGCCACCTGCGGGTGGATCGCCCGCGCGAGCGCGTGCGTGACCGGCAGGTCCTCGGCTTCGGCCAGCAGCCGGAACTCGCACTTGGCCAGGTCGCCGCTCCCGCGCACCGCGATCTTGCACCCGAAGCTGGTTCTCATCGAGCCCGAGAGGATGCGGTGCGTGCCGTTCACCTCGGTCGGCAGGAGTTCGAGCTGGACGTCGGTGAACTCCAGGGGATCGCCGTCCGGCGTCAGGTGGATGCGGATCCTGGAGTCGGTCACGAGCAGGCCGGGCAGGCCGCGGCCGGCTCTGGCCGAGTCCGCCGGCAGCAGGCGGTCCAGGCGCAGCAGCTCGTCGAGCCGCGGCCGTTGCCCGGGGGCGAGATGGATCGCGAGCTGCATCCCGGTGATGCGGACCTGGTGGATCGCGCCGATCTCGCCGAGGGGATTCGTGTCGACGTCCAGGCTCAGATCGCGGACAGCCAGCAGCGAACGTTGCGTCCTGGGATCCCGCACCAGCAGGTCGAGCAGGCGCACGGTGCCCCGTTCGAGGTCGAGGTCGGCGCCTGCGAGACGGAACTCGCAGCGCACGATCCGCTGCAGCGCCTGCTCGATCAGGATCCGGGCGGCGCCGCTCTCGCGCAGCACGAACAAGGTCGCGCCGACGACGAGCAGGATCGTGCCGACGAGGAGCAGGGTCGTGCGTTTGCGGGTCAAAGCGGCTGGGCAGGAACGTGGAGGCGTGGATCGTAGCGAGTGCCGCGAAAGCCGAGAAACGGCTGTTTCGTGGGGAAGATCTGCGTTTTTCGCGTTGACTCCCCCTGGGCCACCGACAAACTTCGCCCCCGCTGTCCACGGCGCGGCCCGTTCGGTGCCGCGCACGCCCAGCGAGTCACAACCACACGAACGAAGGATCGAAACATGGCTGCAAAGAAGAATGGCGCCAAGAAAGGCGAAGGCGGCGACCTGATCATCTCGAAGTCACGCACCAAGGGTGCGGTCAAGAACTGCAACGTCAGCTCGGACTTCTACGGCGCGCTCGACGCGGCCGTGCGCAAGATCATCGCCCAGGCCGAATGGCGCGCGGGCGAGAACGGCCGCAAGACGCTCCGTCCGCAGGATATCTGAGACCTCGACCTCCGGGAGCCGGCGGCCCAGGGCCGGCCCGCTCCCGGAACGCGGACTCCTGGGCCTCAGGAGTCGACGTAGGAGCCGCTGAGATAGAGCGGCTCCAGCAGCGCCGCCGCGACCGGGCGTGCGCGCAATTGCGGCGCGAAGAGCCCGGGCGCCCCGGCGCTGCCCGCGACGATCACGCGCTGTCCCGTGAGTTGGGCTGCCACCTTCGGCGCGAACTCCGGAGCGACGATCACGGTCCGGCCCGCCGGCAGTTGGCGCGCGAGGTCGGCGCTGGCCAGGGCGCTCGCGGCGCCGACGAGCTCGATGCCTGCGCCGAGGCGCACGGTGGCGAGCAGGGCCTGCTCCTGACGGCCGGCGAGCAGCACGCAGGCTTCCTCTCCGGCAAGTTGCGGCTCTTGCAGCAGGGCCGCGAGCGCGTGCAGCTCGAAGCTCGTCGCGACCGCGAGCCGCAGCGGTTGCCAGGCGGCCAGCGTGCGCACGAAGGTGGCGGCCACGCGCAGGCCGGTGTACGAGCCCGGGCCGACGTCGAGGTGGACCGCCTGCAGGTGTTCCGGCGGCGCGCCGGCGGCGCGGAACAGGTCGCGCACGGTCGTCGCCAATTCGGGGCGGGTGCCCGGCAGCGCCTTGGCCGCGGCGCGCAGCAGCTTGCCGTCGGCGCGGCGCAGTGCGCAATCGAAGTCGCCGCCGCTCGCACAGAGCGCGAGCTCGACGCCGGGCTCGTTCATGCTGGCAGCGCCGCGCGCACCGCGGCGGCGATCGTCTCGGCGTGCTGCCGGACCAGTTCGTCCGTCGGCCCTTCGACCATCACGCGGCACAGGTTCTCCGTGCCGGAATAGCGGAGCACGACCCGCCCCTCGCTGCCGAGCTGGGCCTCGACGGCGCGCACGGCGGCCTGCACCGGCGCGAGGGTCGCGAGGTCGGGCTTGGCGCCGACCGGGACGTTGACCAGCAACTGCGGGAAGCGCTGGAACGGCGCGAAGAGCGCCGCGAAGCCGCGGCCCTGCTGCCGTTCGAGGGCCAGGAGTTCGAGCGCCGTGTAGAGCCCGTCGCCGGTGTGTTCGCCCGGGCCGGCGAACACGATGTGGCCCGACTGCTCGCCGCCGAGGCCATAGCCGCCGTCCTGCATCCGCTGCACGACATGGCGGTCTCCGACCGGGGTCAGTTCGAGGCGCAGGCCTGCGGCCGTCAGGGCCTTGCCGAGGCCGAGGTTGCTCATCACGGTGGCCACGACCGTGGCGTGCGGCAGCCTGCCGCTGCGGGCCAGGGCCGGACCCAGGGCCGCGAGCACGGCGTCGCCGTCGTGCACCTGGCCGCGTTCGTCGACGAAGATGCCGCGGTCGCCGTCGCCGTCCAGGGCGATGCCGAAGTGCGCGTGCTCGGCCACGACCCGCGCCGCGAGCGCCTGCGGGTGCAGGGCCCCACAATCGGCATTGATGTTCTGCCCGTCCGGGGCGCAGGCGATCGCGACGACCTCGGCCCCCAGGGCCTGGAGGATCCGCGGCACGAGCCGGCTGCCGCCGCCATTCGCGCCGTCGACGACGATCTTGCGCCCGGAGAGGTCGAGGTGGCCGAAGCGGTTGCCGAGGTGTTCGACGTAGCGGTCGAGCAGGTCGGTGCGCAGTCTGCTGCGGCTCCGCCGCAGATGCTCCGGCACCACAGTGGCGGCCAGGCGTTCGATCTCGCGCTCGGCCGCCTCGGGCAGCTTGCGCCCGCCCTTGCCGAAGATCTTGATGCCGTTGTCGCTCGCCGGATTGTGCGAGGCGCTGACCATCACCGCCGCCGCGCAGCCTTCGCGCCGCGCGACGCTGGCCAGGGCCGGGGTCGTGCACAGGCCGAGGTCCGTCGCCTGCGCCTCGGCGGCCGCGAGACCCTGTTCGAGGCTCTGCAGGATCCACTCTGCCGAGCTGCGGCCGTCATTGCCCAGCAGCACGCGTTTCTCCGGTTGCCCCTGCGTCTCGAGCCAGAGGCCGAGCGCGGCGCCCACGCAGCGGATCGTGTCGGCGTCGAGCGGCGGCTCGCCGGCCTTGCCGCGCAGGCCATCGGTGCCGAACCGGACCGGGCGGGGAGGGTGGGGGAGCGGAGCGGCCATGGGTCACTTCTGCAGGGTCAGGACCACGGGAGGTGGCGTGCGCACCTGGTAGTCGCGGCCCTCGAGGTAGGCGGTGTCGTAGACCACGAAGTGGGGGATGACCGTCTGCGGCTGGTCGCGTTGCGCCGCGGCCGGCAGGACCGCGACCAGGCGCGCCTTCTGCTGCGCCCACTGCCGCAACTGCTCGGGGCTCATGCGTTGCAGCTCCGACTCGAGCTGGGAGCAGGCCGAGAGCGCGAGCTTCGCGACCTTGGGTTCGCAGACGAGCTTGGCGCGGGCGGCCTCGTCGGGGAACTCGCGGCCCGGGGCGTCCACGAGCACCGGCACTTCGATCTCGAAGTCCTTGAAGTTCGGCCGCAACGGCAGCCGCACCTGGACCTCGGGCTCGAGGATCGACAGCTCCTGCCACGGCGCCCGGAGCCGCAGCGTGCCGCGCACTTCCTGGGTGGAGCTGCCGCCGTCGCGGTCGAGCACGAACTCGAAGAGCGGGGTCCTGGGGTCGGTGACCATGGCCTTCGCGAGGGTCTCGCGGGGTCCTGCGAGCGTGATCTCGCCGGGATAGAACTGCGCCTCCTCGAGGTTCGTGCGCGGCAGCGGTGTCGCCGGGCGCTCGATCTGCTGGGCCCTGATCTTGAGCCGTTGCTGCTCGCGCCGTGCCAGCCGCGCGCGCACCGACCTGGGCTGCATCGAGCGGATCAAGGGCAGCAGCTCCGGCGCGCGCGTGCGCAGATCGTCGACGTCGAACACGTAGGCGTCGGTCAACGCGCGCAGTTCCGCACTCGACGGGCCGACGTGCAGGTTCGGTTCGGCGAGCAGTCGCGCGACCAGGGACTGCGGACCGCTCACGGTCAGCACCACGCCTTCGAGTTGCGCACCGGTCGCGGCATTCTCGTAACGCAGCACGCGGTACGAGTCGAACGGGATCTGCAGGTCGAGGGTCTGCGTGTCCTCCTGGATCGCCGAGGGCGCGGCAGGGTCGGTCTGCCGCAGCCGCAGCGCCAGGGGTTCGCGTTCGATCAACTGGCTGTTCAGGTAGAGCCAGAGCAGGATCGCGAGCAGCAGCGCGAGCAGCTTGCGCCACGGATCGCCGAGCAGAATGCGCGCAAGCCTGGTCCGGGTCGTGTCCTGCATCATGCGGCTCCGGCGGGCGTTCCGATCGCCTGGTCGAAGACCTGCTCGAGCTGGGCGAGGTCGAGATCGTGGCTCAGCTTGCCGTTCTGGGCGACCGAGATCTTGCCGGTCTCCTCCGAGATCACGATCGCGAGCGCGTCGGTCTCCTCGGCGAGCCCCAGGGCGGCGCGGTGGCGGGTGCCGAGCCGTTCGTCGAGCTCGCGGCTCTGCGACAGGGGCAGCAGGCACGAGGCGGCGACGATCCGGTCGTTGCGGACCACGATCGCGCCGTCGTGCAACGCCCCCCCCGGATAGAAGATCGACTCGATCAGCGAACTCGTGAGCTCGGCGTCGAGGGCGATGCCGGTCTCCGCGTGGGTCTGCAGCGAGGCCTCGCGTTCGATCGCTATCAGCGCCCCGATGTGGTCCTTGGACAGGCGGGCGACCGCGCGCAGCAGCCGCTGCACGGTCCGGCTCTCGCGCTGCAGCAGGCGCCCGAAGAGCGGCATGTCGCCGAAGCGCGAGATCGCGCGCCGGATCTCCGGATGGAACACGACGATCGTGCCGAGCACGGTGATGTTGGCCAGCATCTCGAACACGAGCTCGAGGCGCTCGAGGCGGAAGGCCTTGATCAGCACGACGAACGCGAGCACGAGCGAGGCGATGATCAGGATCAGGCCGCGGACGACGCTCGTGCCGCGCGTCTCCAGCAGGAAGCGCAGGACCGCGTAGATCGCGATCCAGAACACGACCACCTCGACGAGCATCTTGGCCCACGAGAGCCAGTCGGAGAGCCCGAGCAGGTCACCCATGCGCAACCTCCCGCGCGATCGCCGCCGCGACCTGGACCACGTCGCGCATCGCGGCGACGTCGTGCACGCGCACCAGCTCGACTCCGGCGAGCGCGAGCGCGGTGACGCTGGCCGCGGTCGCGAACGCGCGGGCCGCGACGGGCTGCGCCGTGACCGCGCCCAGGAACGACTTGCGCGACGGCCCGACCACGAGCGGCCGGCCGAGCCCTGCGAGCTGGCGGATGCCGGCCACGATCGTGAGGGCGTCCTTGACCGTCGTGCCGAAGCCGAGCCCGGGGTCGAGCAGGATCTGCTCGCGGGTGATCCCGGCGTGCTCGGCCGCGGCCATCCGGGCGCGCAGGTGCGCGGCGATCAGGTGCAGCAGCCGTTCGCCGCCCACCTCGTCCGCGGCGCCGGTGCGCGCCGGCACGAACTGGTGCATCAGCACGATCGGACAGCGGCTGCGCGCGACCACCGTCGCCAGCTCCGGATCGTCCTGCAACGCCGACGTGTCGTTGATCCAGTCCGCCCCGGCGTCCAGGCAGCGGCTGGCGACCTCGGCCCGCGTCGTGTCGATCGAGATCGGGACCGACACGCGCGGGCGCAGGCGGGTCAGCACCGGCAGGATGCGGCGCACCTGCTCCGCGGGCGTGACCTTCGTGTGACCGGGCCGCGTGCTCTCCCCACCCAGGTCCAGGACCTCGGCGCCGGCGGCGACGAGGGCCTCGCCGCGGGCGGCGGCGGCGCCGGCATTGGCGTCCTTGCCGCCGTCGGAGAACGAGTCCGGCGTCAGGTTCAGGACGCCCATGATCCGGGTCGGTCCGCCGCCGAGTTCCAGCATCCGGCCGTGCGGGGACTCGAGGCGGAACATGCGGTCAGGAATGGGCCAGGCCTTCGGCGCCGGAGAGCCCGAGGTCCGCCGCGGGTTTGGCTGAGGCAGCCGGTGGCACGGCGGCGGCGGCCTTCTGCGCCCGCTCGCGCGCCGCCCGGAACTCGTCGAGGTCGTCACCGCGGACGATGGCCGCGATCTCGTCGCCCGAGAGCGTCTCGTGGCGCAGCAGGCCCTCGGCGATCAGGTCGAGCTCGCGGCGGTGTTCGAGGACGATCGCCTTCGCGCGCTGGTACTGCGAGTCGACGATGGCGCGCACTTCCTGGTCGAGCAGGGCCAGCGTCTGTTGCGAGACGTCGCTCGCGAGCTGGAACTCGCGCCCGAGGAACGGGCTCTCCTGGTCGGCCGTGTACTTGATCGGTCCGACCTTCTCGCTCATGCCGAGTTCGCAGACCATGACCTTGGCGATCTGCGTCGCCTTCTCGATGTCGTTCTGGGCGCCGGCGTCGACGTCGGCGAACACGATCTCCTCGGCGATCCGGCCGCCGTAGGCCATCGCGATCATCGCCAGCAGCTTGCTCTTGCGCGTGTGGTAGGCGTCCTTTTCCGGCAGGCTCATCGTGACGCCGAGGGCCATGCCGCGCGACACGATCGTGACCTTGTGCAGCGGGTCGAGGTCCTTGATCAAGGAGCTCACGAGCGCGTGCCCCGCCTCGTGATAGGCCGTGACCTTGCGATCCTGCTCCTCGATGGCCCGCGACTTCTTCTCGCGGCCCCACTTGACGCGGTCCCGGGCCTCGTCGAGGTCCGCGTGCTCGATCGCCTCCTTGCCGCGCATCGCAGCGAGGATCGCCGCTTCGTTGATCACCGCCGCCAGGTCGGCGCCGGAGAAGCCGGGAGTCGCGCGCGCGATCGTCTTGAGGTCGACCGCGCCGGACATCTTCACCTTGCGGGCGTGGACCTTCAGGATCGCCTCGCGGCCCTTGAGGTCTGGCATGTCGATCACGACCTGACGGTCGAAGCGGCCCGGGCGCAACAACGCCGGGTCGAGCACGTCGGGGCGGTTCGTCGCGCCGATCAGGATGATGCCCTTGTCGGAGTCGAAGCCGTCCATCTCGACCAGGATCGCGTTCAGGGTCTGCTCGCGCTCGTCGTGGCCGCCGCCCATGCCGGAGCCGCGCTTGCGCCCGACCGCGTCGATCTCGTCGAGGAACACGATGCAGGGGCTGCACTCGCGCGCCTGCTTGAACAGGTCGCGCACGCGCGAGGCCCCGACGCCGACGAACATCTCGACGAAGTCCGAGCCCGAGATCGAGAAGAACGGCACGTCGGCCTCGCCGGCGATAGCCTTGGCCAGCAGGGTCTTGCCGGTGCCGGGCGAGCCGACGAGCAATACGCCGCGCGGGATGCTGCCGCCGAGCTTCGCGAACTTCTGCGGGCTCTTCAGGAACTCGACGAGCTCGCGCACCTCCTCCTTCGCCTCGTCCACGCCGGCGACGTCGTCGAAGGTCACGCCGGTGCGGTTCTCCTTGGTGTAGAGCGCCGCCCGGCTGCGGCCGAACGAGAGCACGCTCCCCGAGCCGCCGGGCGAACGCATCTGGCGCAGGATGAAGAACCAGATGATCAGGAACACCAGCAGGTACGGCCCGATCGTGCCGAAGAGGTAGATCAGGGCGGTGTTGGTCTCCTTGACCGTGTAGCGGCGCGGGTCGAAGGAGAGCGCGCGGTCCTCGATCTGGGCGCCCTTGTCGAGCAGCAGCGCACGCAGCTGCTGCAAGGAGGCCCCGGCCTCGGCCGTGCCCGGATCGACCCGCACGTAGCTCTCGGTCTGGCCGGTCTGCAGGACGGCGGTCACATAGCTCTGCGGGATCGCCGGACGCAGGTCGCCGCTGCCCGCGCCGAACTCGCTGATGAAGAACGCGCGCTTGACGAGCACCTGGCCATCGCTGACGTCGCGCTGGAACCGGGCGAGTGCGTCCTTGCCGCTGCCGTAGCGCGTCGCGTCGAGCGAGCGCGGGAGCAGGTCCTGGATGATCTCCCGGTCCTTGGCCGACAGGCCGTGCAGGACGACCTCCATCACGGCGCTGGCGGGCTTGCCTTCCTCGCGTTCGCGCGCGAAGCGGGCCACGACGCTCGTCTCCGACCACTCGCTCTGCAGGATCTGGCCGTTCAGCAGGCGGTGCCAGAAATCGTAGATCGAAGCCGGTTGCTCACTGGCCGAGCGCGAGACGACGACGAAGAGCGCCGTGAGCAGCGCCATGATCAGGATCACGCCGCCGAGGCCGCGCGGCCGGCGACTGCCCTTGGGATCGTCGTGCTTGGGTTTGGACTTGCCTGGCTGGTTCATGGCGACTCGCTCGTCGACTGCAGGATCTGCAGACCGCCTTCGGGATTTACCCTCTCTTAGTTCGTCAGAAGTCGGGTTCGAGGGCAAGCACGATCTTTCGTGCCAGGTCGGCTGCGGCTTCGTTGGTCGCGGTGGTCAGATTCTCGCCTACCGGCACCCGGAATTCAGCCCGGTCGAGCACCCGGCGATCACGCACGACGTGGCCGTCGGGCTCCCGCAGCAGCCGCACGCGGACCGCGAATTCGAGGGCGCCTTCCTTGATCGGACTCTGGCCGCCGGTCGCGAGGCTCCGGCCCTGGACGTCGAGGATGTCGACGACCAGGCGGCTGTCGGCGCGGCCGGCCTTGGCGACGACCAGCTGGCTGTGTTCGGCCAGGGCATGGTGCAGCTCACGCATCAGCGGCACTTCGAGCTTTTGCCGGAACGAGGCGTTGCCGGCGACCTCGACCGCGACGGTGCGGATGCCCTCGTTCGCGAGATCGAAGCCGGCGCTGTAGCCGCAGGCGGCGAGCAGCAGCAGCAGCAGGGCACCGGGCCGGCTCACGGCCGCCTCCCGGCCGCAGGCAGCAGGGCGATGGCCTGCTTGCCGGCTGTGGTGTCGGGATAGTCCTGCGCGGCGATCCGCAGGTGCACTGCCTCCCCGTAGCCGACGCCGATCCGGCGATAGAACGCGGCGATCGTCAGGTGCTTCTCGCCGAGCCACTCCCTGGTCCGGGTCATCGCCGCCTGCGCCTGCGCGACCATCTGCGGGTTCTCCGGGGCCGCCGCCAGGAAGTCCCGGAGTTCGTTGTGCGCGGTCAGCATCTCCGACAGGTCGTAGTCGGCGCCGGCCAGGCCTTCGAACTGGCACATCGCGATCCGGTAGCGGGCCAGGGTCGACCATTCGCTGTCGGGATGGTTCTGCAGCAGGTCCATGTAGCGCGAACGGGCCAGGCCGTAGTCCTTCTCGCCGTGGGCCTTCTCGCCGAGCAGGCGCAGGGCATCCGGCCGCAGCCGGTTCGATGCCGCATAGCGCACGATGAAGTGCTCGAGCACCGTCTGGCCGTCGTCGGCGTCCGAGGAGAAGAACAGGAACCCGCCGTCGCTCTCGAGCAACGTGCGGCCGATCGTGAACTCGAGTTCCTCCGCCTTCGGCAGGAGCATCGAGAACGGGAACTCGTCCGGGAAGGTCTTGATCTCCTTGTAGGCCTTCCAGCCGTCGCCGCGGCCGAAGAGCGCCCGCGCGAGCGCGAGCTTGTGCCGCTCCCGCTCGTTGCGCGGCAGACCGTCCCGGACGATCGCAAACAGCAGGTCGTAGGCCGAACCGTGGTCGCCGCGCTGCAGCGACTCCTCGGCCAGGGCCAGGGCCGCGACCGGGTCCGGCAGGGGCGCCGCCGCACAGGCGGCGGCGGCGAAGAGCAGCAACGACCGGAGGCAAGGACGCATCGCAGGCGCCCATGAAACGCCCCCGGGCTGCCGCACGGAAACGGTTTCTGGCGGCGGCAGGCCCGCCGCGGACTCACTGCACGACGATCGCCGTGTCGTTGGTCAGCTCCAGGGGCGGGCTGGTGGTCGCGCCCTGCATGTGCAGCACGAAGCCGATCAGGGCCGGGTCGTTGGGGATCGTGAGCGACACGTTGCTGGGCATCGTGGCGGTCACCGTCACCGGCAGCATCTTGGTCGGATCGAGGCGGAAGCGGCCGCTGAACGGCGGCAGGGGCAGCGAGGCGCCGGCCGCGGTTGCGAACGCGATCACGACGCCGCGCGGGCCGTTGCCCTTGATCTCGAGGGTCATCGTCGAGTTCAACGCGGAGCGGCCACGCATCAGCATGTGGGAGCCGGGATGCGATTGCGGGTCGTAGGGGGAGGTGCCGGCCAGGGCCTCGGCGACGTTCAGCGCGGTGTCGCCGTCGGCGTCGCCGAAGGGATCGATCACGTAGGCGCGGTGGAAGCCGTTCGGGTCCGTGACGCTGTAGGCGCCGTTGCCGGTCGGGGCAGTGACCTCGAACTGGCCGCTCGGCGTCGTGTCGGCGCGCCGTGCTTCGCTCGGCGTCGGGCCCGAGAAGGTGATCCGGTTGTGGTACCAGACCCGGCCGAACGAGTCGGTCATGACCGCGATCGGTTCGGGCGCCTCGGGGATGGTCTGGAGCACGGCGCCCGTGTTGCGGTCGAGGTGATAGACGTCACCGCCACCACTGCGCGCGCGGAAGTGGACGCACCAGATGTCGCCCTTGCCGTCGAGCGTCAGGCTGGTGACGCCTGCCGTCAGCGAGGTGCCGACCGTGTAGGTCGCCTTGAACGTGCCGGCGTTGTCGAACACATGCAACTCGTTCGCGCCGTCCCCGCACACCCAGATCTGGCTGGTGCCGAGCAGGCCGGGCGAGTCGGCGAGCACGATCCCGCCGAGGGTCTTGCTGGTGGCCGGGAGGTTGTAGGAAGTCGGCGTGAAGGTGATCGGATCGATGCGCGTGATCCGGCTCGGGGCGTTGACGCGGTGGCCGACCCAGATGCCGC
>CAZSKV010000499.1:0-3391 GCA_964607495.1 uncultured candidatus Brocadiaceae bacterium | reverse complement strand
TCGACATGCTCCCAGGGAACCGGTCGGCGACCCGGGCCTTCATGGGCGCTGGTTCTGCCGGCGCGCAGGCCCTCGACGGCACGCAGTGCCTCGAAGATGGCCGGCTTCGCCAGTTCCTCGGCGACCGCCCACTTGAACATTCGCACGATGCTCTGCACCCGGGTGTTGATGACCTTGCGGCTCAGCTTCTTCTGCACCATGTCGTCGCGGACGTCGCGCAGCAGCCGCGGGCCGAACGACTCGATGGGGCGTCTGCCGAAGCGCTCGTGCAACGGCGTAAGTGCGCGCTCGATGTTGCCGACGGTCGCCTTCGAGTTGGCGTAGTAGACGTCGCAGTGCTTCAGGTAGGCGTCGATCAGGGTGTCGACCGTCCTGCCGGCGCGCCGGTCCTTCTGCGGCAGCGCGAAGGTGCCCGTCGCCTCGTAGGACTCACGCATCGAGTCGTAGTCTGCCTGGGCGATCGCCTTGCTCGTGCCGGTCGGCCAGTAGCGCCAGCTACCTTGGTAGTCGATGAAGAACCGCCGCGTGCCCTTGTGGTAGCTCAGCTTCGGAAACGGCTTTCGCGGCGGCACGGAAGCAGTAGCCCCGAGCGGCGAGATCTGCTCGCTCCGGCTGCTGATCCTGTCAGCGGTCTGACAGGTTTCGCTCTCGGCAGAGCCCTTCGGCTCGGCGGGCGCATCCGCGCATTTGCGCGGGCTGCAAGAAGTTAGATGTGGTGGGCCGTGCAGGATTCGAACCTGCGACTTCGACTCTGTGAAGCGCTGGGCGCACACGGAATCTGTAGCCCCGGAGGACCGGTTTCGCGGCGCCGCGAAACCCCGAACTTTGTGGGTCATGGCGAGCTCACCACGGCGAAGTTGTCAGCGGTTTGACAGCTTTCGCGTCGTTGAGCAGCGCGTCTCGGCGAGGCGCCCCGCGCTACTGCGGGGCCAGCAAGGGTTTAGATGGTGGGCCGTGCAGGAGTCGAACCTGCGACTTCGACCTTGTGACGATCGCACTCTACCAACTGAGTTAACGGCCCGTCGGTGAGGCCGCGCAAGGTAGCGGCCTCCCTGCAGCAGATCAACTCTTGGCTGCGGGGACGCGCGCGGGCACGACGAAGCGGAACCGGGCGCCGCCGAGGTCGGAGGCCTCGCACCAGATCATCCCGCCCATCGCGGAGAGCACGCGGCGGCAGATCGCGAGCGAGAGACCCTGGCCGCCGGACTTGTCGGTCAGGACCTGGCCGTCCTTGGCGAACTTCTCGAACACGTGCTCGCGCTGGTCCTCGGGCACGCCGCGGCCGCTGTCGTCGATGGAGACGCGCACCTGGTCGTCGATGTTCTCGACCTCGATCCGCAGCTTGCCGCCGGCAGGAGTGAAGCGGATCGCGTTGTCGAGCAGTTTGACGAGCACCTGGTGGATGCGGTCCCGGTCGACATGGGCGATCGCGGCGGGGTCGCTGCCGCCGAAGTCGATCACGATGTGATCCTTGCCGGCGAGCGGGGCCATCACGTCGACGGCGGCCCGCACGAGCTGCACGATGTCGATGTCCTCGCACTGGAGCCTGGCACGACCGGACTCGAGGTCGGTGAAGTCGAGCACGTCGTCGACGAGCTTCTTCAGGCGGCGTGCCTCGACGTTGACGATCGACATGAACTCCTTCCAGTCGCCGCTGTCCCCGGGCGTCATCTGCAGCAGGATCTCGGTGAACGCGAGGATGTTGGTCAGCGGCGTGCGCAGTTCGTGCGAGACGTTGGACAGGAACTCGTCCTTGAGCCGGGCGATCTCGTGGTTGCGCGTGACGTCCGTCAGCACGACGACCATGCCGAAATCGTGGTCGGGCCGATCGGAACGGACCCGCACGACCGAGACGTCGTAGACGCGCTGGCCGTGATGCACCCCGAAGAGGTCGGAACGGGGGCGCGGAGTCTTGTTGAGCTGGGTCAGGGACTCGCGCAACCACTCCTGCAGGTCGCCCTGCAGCAGCTCGACCAGGGGCCGGCCTTCGATCGGGCGGTTGCCCGCGCTCAGCAGCTGCCGGGCTGCGGGGTTCGCGAGCAGCACCTCGCCGGCGGCATCGATGACGATCACCCCTTCGGCGAGCGACTGCAGCACCGAATGGATGCGGTCGAACGCCATCTCCATCGACAGCAGGTTCGCCTGGCTGCGGCGGGTGCGTTCGTCGACGGTGGCCCAGGCCTCGTTCAACACGCGCGCGAGCGCGCGCAGCAGCGGCGCGCCTTCTTCGGGCACGCGGCGGCCTTCGCTGCCGCGCCGGATCTCGTTGGCGCTGGCGATCATCGCCCGCAGCGGCCGTTCGAACTCGCGGTGCCGCGCGCGCAGCTGCATCCACGCCAGCATCGCCGTCGCGAGGCCGGCGGCGCCGGCACTGACCAGCATCGACGTGGTATCCCACGTCAGCAGCCAGGCCACGCCACCAAGGACCGTGCCCACGAGCGCGCCGATCGCCAGCGCTGGTCCGGTGCGGGGCACCGGATCGGTCTCCTCTCGGTGGATCGGCACGGGGAAGCTCATGTGCGGACTCGCCGGTTATCGACTCCCCGTTCGCAACGACTTGACCAGATGCGCGGCAGCCGCGGGAGCCGCTGCCGCATCGCTCGACAACGCACTTGAGCCAGGCCACCCGGAATCCCGATAGGGGACCCATCCTGTCGTGTGAATCGAATGCTTGTCTCCACCACGATCGCATCCCTGATCTGCCTCTTTGCTCCCCAGGATTCCGCCGCAACCCAGGCGACAGCGACGGTTCCGCGTCTGCTGCATGCGGGACTGCTGCCACAGCAGACGCTTGCGGCAGTCTCGTGGCTGCCCTGGTCCGCCCACGCGCAGGAGCTCGCGGCCACCGGACTGGTGCCCACGCTCGCCAAGGTCCCGTTGCCAGCGCCGATCCAGACCCTCGCCGCCAAGTCGCTGCGGCGGATCGAGCAGGTCACGGGTCTGTCGGCTGCGACCCTCGGCGCGATGCTGCAGCAGGGCGGCACCATCGCCTGGACCGGCCTCGATCCCCGCGGCGCGCCCCAGCTGGTGTTCGGGATCGAAGCGGGTGCGCACCAGGCTGAGTACGGCTCCGCCCTCGAGTCGCTGCGCAGCGCGCTGCAGAAGTCGGGTTGGACGGTGCAGCAGGAGCTCGTCGAGAAGATCGAAGTCGTCGCATTGCGCCATCCGCGCCTGCAGGCCTGGAGCTACGCGCTGACCCCGCGCGTCCTCATCTGCGGCACCGTGCACAAGCAGGTCACCGAGGCGGTCACCCGCGCGGTCCAAGGCGGCCCATCGCTGAACGATGCGAGGAACTACCGCACGTGGTGCACGCACCTGGCCAACGAGCCCGCGGGGGTCGCGGCCGCGTACGCGGATCCGGCAGAGATCACGACCGCGCTGCTGGCGCTCG
>CAZSKV010000498.1:0-3011 GCA_964607495.1 uncultured candidatus Brocadiaceae bacterium | reverse complement strand
CGGTTCGGTCACGATCGGCGGCACCGTCAGCCCGGCCGGCGGCAACTTCGAGGAGCCGGTGACGCAGGCGACCCTCAAGGTCGTCGGCGCGTTCCACGGCCTCTCGCGCGAGCGCTCCGATGCGCGCCGGTTCCCGGCGATCCAGCCGCTCGAGAGCTGGAGCAAGTACTCGAGCATCGTGCCGCGAGACGACATCGAGTTCGCGCGCCGCACCCTCCGCCGTGGCAACGAGGTCAGCCAGATGATGAAGGTCGTCGGAGAAGAAGGCACTGCCCTCGACGACTTCGTGGTCTACCTGAAGGCCGAGTTCCTGGATGCGACCTACCTGCAGCAGGACGCCTACCATGACGTGGATGCGGCCACGCCGGCCGAACGGCAGGCCTACGTGTTCGGGAAGCTCTGCAACGTGCTCCGCGGCAGACAGGGCTTTGCCGACAAGGATTCCGCGCGGCGGTTCTTCCAGCGCCTGACCCAGGCGATCAAGGACTGGAACCGGTTGGGATTCAAGGATCCCGAGTTCGCGCGCCAGGAGACCAGGCTCGACGCGATGCTGGCGGAGGTGGCCGGATGAACCGCGTCTACCAGAAGATCGAACAGATCGCCGGCAGCGTGATCACGGTCGCCGCGACCGGGATCGGTTATCGCGAGCTCGCGCAGGTCACCTCGCGGCACGGCACCTCCCTCGCGCAGGTGATCCGGATCGAGGGAGGCCGCGTCTCGTTGCAGGTGTTCGCCGGGGCACGCGGCGTCGCGACCGATGCCGAAGTGCGGTTCCTCGGGCGCCCGATGCAGGTGTCCTTCTCGGACGCGCTGCTCGGCCGGGTGTTCACCGGCGGCGGCGATCCACGGGACCGCGGGCCGGCGCTGAAGGAGAACCCGGTCGCAATCGGTGGCCCTTCGGTCAATCCGAGCAAGCGCATCATCCCGCAGCGCATGGTCCGCACCGGCATCCCGATGATCGACGTGTTCAACACGCTCGTCGAATCGCAGAAGTTGCCGATCTTCTCGGTGGCCGGCGAGCCCTACAACCAGCTGCTCGCGCGGATCGCACTGCAGGCCGAGGTCGACGTGATCGTCCTGGGCGGCATGGGCCTCAAGCACGACGACTATCTGCAGTTCCGCGAGACCCTCGAGGAGAGCGGCGCGTTGACCAGGACCGTGATGTTCGTGCACACGGCATCCGATCCGGTCGTGGAGTGCCTTCTGGTGCCCGACATCGCGCTGGCGGTGGCGGAGCAGTTCGCGCTGCAGGACAAGCGCGTGCTGGTGCTGCTGACCGACATGACGAACTTCGCGGACGCGCTGAAGGAGATCGCGATCACGATGGAGCAGATCCCCTCCAACCGCGGCTATCCCGGCGACCTCTACAGCCAGCTCGCAGCGCGCTACGAGAAGGCCGTCGACTTCGATGGTGCCGGCTCGATCACGATCCTGGCTGTGACGACGATGCCCGGTGACGACGTGACGCACCCGGTCCCCGACAACACCGGATACATCACCGAGGGCCAGTTCTACCTGCGCGGCGGTCGCATCGAGCCGTTCGGCTCCTTGTCCCGCCTCAAGCAGTTCGTGAACGGCAAGACGCGCGAAGACCATCGGACGATCATGAACACGATGATCCAGCTCTACGCGTCGTATCGGGAGACGCTGGAGAAGCGCTCGATGGGGTTCCGCATGAGCGCGTGGGACGACAAGCTGCTCGCCTACGGCGGCAGGTTCGAGCGCGAGCTGATGGACCTCGCGGTGAACATCCCGCTCGAGCAGGCCCTCGACGTCGGTTGGCGCATCCTCGCCGACTGCTTCGCGGCCGAGGAGACCGGGGTCACGACCAAGCTGATCGAGAAGTTCTGGCCGAAGGCGAAGAGCTGACGTGGCGAAGATCAAGCTGACCAAGAACGAGCTCAAGGCGCAGCGGGACGCCCTCAAGCGCTATCAGCGCTATCTGCCGACCCTGCAGCTCAAGAAGGCGCAGCTGCAGATGGAGCTGCGCCAGGTCGAGCATCGGATCGCGGAGAAGGCAGCCGAAGAGGATGCGCTCAAGGACTCGCTTGCAGCATGGATCCGGCTGTTCGCGGAGGAATTCGCGTTCACCGCGCACCTCGGCATCGAGCGCCTCGTGCGTGGCACGACCAACATCGCGGGCGTCAGCGTTCCGACCCTGCAGGAGATCGGGTTCCGGCGCGCACCGGTGGACCAGATCGCGACGCCGCCCTGGATCGACGATGGTCTGCGCGTGGTCGAGCAGATCCTGCGGCTTCGCCTGGAACTGGTCGTGCTGCGCGAGCAGTGGCAGCGTCTGGCCGACGAGCTGCGCGTCACGAGCCAGCGCGTGAACCTGTTCGAGAAGGTCAAGATCCCCGAGAGCAAGGACGCGATCCGCCGCGTGCGGATCTTCCTCGGCGATCTCCAGACCCTTGGTGTGGCGCGCGGCAAGATCAGCAAGCGTCGCGGAGTCGAGCGGGAGGTGGCGCAGTGATCGTGCCGATGCAGAAGCTGACGTTGCTCTGCACCGCCGTCGACCGCGAGCGGACGGTGGCCAGGCTGGCGGAGCTCGGCGTCGTGCACGTGACCCACCTGCAGCGGCTCGAGAGCCCACAGCTCCGTGCGATCGAACACGAACTCGCCGAGCTCGAGCGCGCGATCCAGTTGCTGCCCAAGCGCAGCAGTGGCAGTGCCGGAACGCTGAGCGCGGCCGCGATCGCGCGCCAGGTGGTCGCCGCGGACCAGGAAGCCAGGCGATTGCGCGAGCTGGCCAACAAGCTCAGGGCCGAGCGCGATCGGATCGCCCCCCTCGGCGAGTTCGACCCCCAGGACCTCGAGACGATGGCTGCCCGCGGGCTGCAGCTGCGCTTCTTCCGTGTCGAGGAGCGCGTCGGATTGCCCGTCCTGCCTGGGGTGACGCTCCGCGAGATCTCCCGGGCGGATGGCTGGATCCACTTCGTGACGCTCGGAGCAGTGGATCGGGTGCCCGGCCACGAGGTCGACCCCCCCACGCGGCGGCTCTCGGAGGT
>CAZSKV010000497.1:0-9881 GCA_964607495.1 uncultured candidatus Brocadiaceae bacterium | reverse complement strand
CGAGCGCGTCGAGCAGCAGGGGGCCGGTCGCGGGATCGCGCATCCGCACGAGGCCGCCGAGCGCGACCAGGCGCCGGGCCGGATCGAGCGTGCGGTCGGCGAGGCGCGCGCGGAACATCGGCGCGAGGTTCACGTCGCCGAACGCGAGCGCGACTTCGGCCGCGCGCTCGCGCACGGCCGGATCGCTGCTCGCGAGCAGGCTCGGCGAGAGCGCCGACCAGCCCGATGGCGCCGGCAGGCCGGGCTGTTCGCGGTTGGCGCGCGCGAACTCGACCAGCATCTCGACCTGGCGCGCTCCCGGGCGCGCGAGAAGCGCCGTGACCGCGTCGCGTTCCGGGGCCGCGCCGATCGCGGCACGCCGCCACATCAGCCGGCGCAGCGGTTCGAGCGTGGCCCCCTGCGCGAGGGCGACGAAGCCGTTCGCATCGCTCGCGGCCAGGGGCTCGACGCCGTACCAGAGCACGGTCGGGAGGTTGCGGTCCGCCGCGTCCTCGGCGCGCGCGAGCAACGCCGCCGCGAGCTCCCAGCGCTCGGCGAGCGGCAGCCGCTGCAGCGCCGAGGCGAGCGCGAGGCGGACGGCCGGGGCGGGCTCCTTGGCGGCCAGCGCGGCCAGGGCTGCGCGCAACCCGGTCCAGCGTTCGGGCTGGTCCAGGCCCAGGCGGACCGCCCAGGCGCGCAGGTCCTCGTCCGGGTCCGCGAGCAGGCCGAGCAGGTCGGCTTCGGCGAGGCCGTCCACCGCGTGCAGGGCCCAGAGCGCGCGCAGGCGCACGCGCGGCTGCGCGTGTTCGCGCAACATGCGCGCGAGCTCCGCCTTGGCCGGCGCCGCGATCTTGCCGCGCTCGTGCAGCAGGCGCCGCGCGTGGCTCACGTGCCAGTCGCTCGCAGAGGCCTGCAGCGCGACGAGCTCGGTGTCGCCGAGCTTGTCGAGCGCGAGGTTCGACGGCCGCGGGATGCCATGGCTCAGCCGGTAGAGGCGGCCGTTCGTGCGATCCCAGATCTCGACCCTCGTGCGGTGGCAGGCATTGCGGTCGTACCAGTCGATGAAAAAGACCTCGCCGGAGGGTCCCTGGCGCAGCGCGATGCCGCGGAACCACGGATCGTTCGCGCGCACGAGATCGGGCGCGTGGTGGCCGACATAGCCGGAACCCTGGCGCTCGACGCGGTCCTGGTTCACGCGGTTGCCGTGGATGTTGTGCGTCAGCACCGCATTGCGGTACTCGGGCGGGAACGCGTCGGCCTTGTAGACCAGCGTGCCGCAATGGGCATGGCCGCCGCCCGCGAGGTCGGTGTCGGGGTCGGCGACTGCGCGGTTGCGGCCCCACCACGCGTGGTCGCCGGTCGCGCCGGCGTAGTGCTGGTGGTCGGCGATCGTCGCGATCTCGAGCCAGGCGTGCGGATCGAAGTGCCGCCCGCCCTGCCGCTCGTAGCGCCCGCCCTGCACCATGTGCCAGAGGTGCGGGATCACGCAGGCGGTGATGAACGCCTCGCCGCGATCGTCGAAGTCGATGCCCCACGGGTTGCTCGTGCCCCAGGCGAACACCTCGAAGGTCTTGCGTTGTGGGTGCAGGCGCCACACCCCCGCGTTCAGCGGCACGCGCTGCGCGGCTGGCGTGCCGGGCCTGCCGACCTTCGAGTGCGTGAACACGCCGTGCGTGCCGTAGAGCCAGCCGTCCGGGCCCCAGGTGAACGAGTTCAGCGTCTCGTGCGTGTCCTGGTAGCCGAAGCCGTCGAGCACGATCTGCGGTGGCCCGTCGGGCACGAGGTCGTCGTTCGCGTCGGGCACGAAGAGCAGGTACGGCGCGGCGCCGATCCACACGCCGCCGAACCCCACGGCCAGGCCGCTCACGAGGTTCAGCTTGTCGTGGAAGACCGTGCGCTTCTCGAAGGTGCCGTCGGCGTCGGCGTCCTCGAACACGAGGATCGTGTCGCGCGCCTCGTCGTCCTTGCGGCGGACCGGGTAGCCGTAGGCCTCGGCGACCCAGAGCCGGCCGCGGTGGTCGACCCAGAGCGCGACCGGCTGGTGCAGACGCGGTTCGGCGGCGATCAGGTCGACCACGAAGCCGGGCGGCGTCGTCATCGCGCGCGCGGCTTCCTCGGGCGCGAGGCCGGCGGCCGGGTCGGGGACCTGGCCGCGCACGCGCTCCTTGTGGAAGCGGAACTCGTCGAAGTTGAGGTGCCCCCAACCACCCGAGGCGCGGTCGACGAGACGCACGCGGATCGTCCTGCCGACGCGGGTCGTCAGGTCCACGAGCACGGGTTGCATGTGCTCGTCGTCGCCGCCAGTCGCCGAGCAGATCAACCGACCGTCGGCGCCGTCCAGGATCTCGACGCGCGTGTCCTGGCTCGAGCCGCCGCCGAGCAGGAAGGTCGCGAAGGGCTGCGTGACCGTGAACGGTTCCGAGGTCAACGTGCCCTGCGGCTTGTCGCCACCGAGCTCGTAGCCGCCGATCCAGTGCTCGCCCGCATGGCCGCTGGTCATCCTGCCCTGGGTCCTGGTCTTCACCGTGTCGCCGCGGATCGGTTGGCCGGCGAAGGCGTCGCCCTCGGCGGTCCATCCGCGCAGCGTGCCGGACTCGAAGCCCAGGTCGGGCGCGCCTGGGGCGCCCGCCTTCTGCTGCAGCAGCACGAACGTGCCGCGCTTGTTGCCGACCACGATGTCGATCCTGCCGTCGCCGTCGGCGTCGCCGGCGTGCACCTGCGTGCCGACGCCGCTCTCGGAATCGAGCACGACCGGCTCGTAGCGGGCGCCCTTGGCGTCACGGCGCAGCAGCAGGCCGAGCAGCACCGCCGGGTCGTTGGCCCCGTCCTTGTTGCCGTCGCGGGTCGGGCCGTGCGACCACCAGCGCTTGCCGGTCACGACGTCCTGCAGGCCATCGCCGTCGAGATCCGCGAGCGCGAGCGCGTGCAGCTCCGAGACGTTGCCCGGCGCGCGTTCGCGCGGGAGCACCGCGTGCGCCGTGAAACTCCGATCGGGCTGCTGCTCGAACCACGCGAGTCCCCAGCCGTGCGCCGCGTACGAGGTCACGACGTCGGCGTCGCCGTCGCCGTCGACGTCGGTCACCAGCATCTGTGCGCCGCCGTGGTCGGGCGAGAACGTGACCGGATGTGGCTTCCAGGCCGGATCGCCCTGCAGGTTGCCCGGATGCTCGTACCAGCCCTCCTTGCGCAGGAGGTCGGGCTTGCCGTCGCCGTTCAGGTCGCCGACGCCGAGCCCGTGCGTGAACTTCGGCCCGGCGCCCTTCGCGAGCGCGGCATGGAACACCCAGGGTTGCCGCGGGTCGCTCCAGTCGGCCTCTGCCCAGCCGAGCCGATCCTGGTTCTGGCAGACCAGCTCGGGCCTGCCGTCGCCGGTCAGGTCCACGAAGGCCGGGGACTCGTTGTCGACGCCGCGGAAGACCACGTGCTTGTCCCAGGCGTCAGGGTTGCCGGTGTTGCGCAGCCAGTACGCCTCCTCGCCCGGGAAGGCGACCACGAAGATGTCGTTCTTCTGGTCGCCGTCGAGATCGTGGACCCACGCGAAGAAGTTGTCCGAGTAGCGCAGCGGGTGGAACTGCTTCGCCGCATAGAGCGTGTGCCGTTCCGCGAACTCCGGTCCGCGATACCAGTAGGGCCCCGCGACCAGGTCCGGCTTGCCGTCCCCGTCGAGGTCGCCGAGCGTGGCGCCCTCGCAGAGGAACTGGCTCGAGAGGGTCTTGCGCGCGAATTGCAGTTGCGGCTGCGGATCCTGGGGGAGCGCCGCGAGAAGGAGTGAGAGGGCGATCATGGGAGCCTGGGGGAACCGCGGTCGGGGTTCCGGAGCTGGCACGGGGTGAGCCGGCACATGAGGTGGGTTGGGAATCTAGCGGGGGGTGGGGCGGGACCTCCCGCAGATTCTCGGCCGTCGACCGCGGCGCGCCTGCCGCCCTCACTCCAGGCGCATGATCTCCATCGTCCCGAACGCGTAGACGCTGAACACGTCCCCAGGCGCGAACACGCACGGCTTCACACCCCAGGCCATGCTTGCATAGGGCACGGTGATCCCGCCGAGACGCAGGCGCGTGCCCAGCGGCGGCTTGCGGAAGAGTTCGAGCAGCGCACCCGACGGGCCCTTGCCGAGCAGGTAGAACTGGTCCGGCTCCGGGTGATAGGTCGCCACGAGGATCTCGGTACCCGTGGAGTTGGCCCAGCCGCCGGTCAGTGCGAAGGGGCTCAGGCTCACGCTGGTGCCGCTGACCATCACTGCTTGGACCGCGAAGGCGTAGGTGCGGAAGCTCGCGCTCGGCAGCCTGAAGCCGAGCGAGCCGACCCCGGAAGCGTTCAAGGTGAACGTGCCGAGGGAGGTCAGCGTGGCGGGGTCGAGGTAGAGCTTGCCGATGGACAGCGAGATCGGCGTGGGGGCGAGCTTGAGAGCTGCGTAGAGCGCAACCGTGGCGCCCGCGCTGCCGACGACCTTGAACTCGAGCGAGGTCGTCTTGGCTGTGAGGTCGACGCCGGTTCCGGCGACGAGGGTCTGTGCGGGGGAGATGGTGCAGGTGGCAGCCAGTGCGGCGAAGAGGATCGAGACGGGGAAGCGGGTACTCATGGCACTCCTTTGGGTTGGACAACCGGCTCCAGCGGGGAGCGCGTTCCCGACCGGAGGGTGGAATCGTGGAATCCTGCGGGGTTCCGGTGACCTCCCAGGCCTGGCCTGGCGCACCTCGCCCATCCGGCGAGGGAACGATCGACCACGCCGGCAAGTCGGTGATGGCAGTCAGCGCGGGGTGAGCGTGGCACAATGAGGCGATGCCGGATGCACCCGCGCGCCTGCCTGGCACCGTGATCGCTGCTGCCTTGGCCGCCGCGCTCGCTGCGCAGGAGGCCGCACCGGCTGCCGCCGGCGTACCCCTCGGCCTCGCGGCGCTGGCGCAGCAGCACGCGGCCCTGGCGGCACGCCTCGAGGCGGCTCCACGGCTCGAACTGCCGGACGGCGGCCTGTGCGGCGGACGCGGTGCGGCGACGGTCAAGCTGACCGGGCGCGCCGTGGTCACCCTCCAACTGCCGCTACCGCAGCGCACGGCGGGGCAGGTGCCGCTCGTGCTCGGCGTCGTGGCGACACCGGCCGCGGCGCTGCGTTCGCTCGCGCTGCGTGCGACGGACCTCGGCACGGCGCTGGTCGCGACCGTGCAGGACAAGGTCGGCACCGAGGTGACGATCGCCTGGAACGCGGTCGTGCTGCTGGCCGAGCGGCCCGAGCCGGCGTCAGCGGAAGCGGCCGCACCGTTCCGCGCGGCGACTGAGTGCGCGCAGGCGGACGACGCCGCGATCGCCGCACTCGCCGCGCGCCTCGCGCCCGGCGATGCGGCCCCGACCGCGCTCGCCCAGGCACTGCAGCGCTGGCTGCCGCAGCTGGCGCGCAGGAAACGGCCGGCGACCATGGACGCGCTCGCGCTGCTCGCGAGCGGCAACCACGGCATCTGCACGATGAACGCCAACCTCGGCGTCGCCTTGCTGCGCCAGCGCGGCGTGCCGGCGCGCTCGCTCGCGGTGTTGCCGACGAACGGCCAGCGCCTCGAGATGCACCGCATCGTCGAGTGGTTCGCCGATGGGCGCTGGCATCGCTTCGATCCATCGCTGGTGCACGCCGATGTGCCGATGCGCGCGAGCCAGAGCCTGGTCGTGGCGATCACGTCGATCGGCGACGAGGAACGCGCCGAGGCGCCGCGGCCAGCGGTGCCGCGCGGCTGCCCGTTCGGCCAGGAGATCGAGATCCTGGCCGGCCCGGCGATGTTGTCCGGCGCCGACTTCTTCTGGACGCAGGCGCTGCCGCTCGCGGCGTTCGCCGCCGGTGACGAAGAGGTTGCGGCGGCGACGGCGGCGTGGCAGCAGTTCGAGCGCGAGGGGCGCAGCGCGGCGACGGCGGGCAGGGCTGCGGCCGCGGGCGATGCCGCCGCATTCCGCGCCGCCTGGCTGCGCTGACGCAGCCTTCAGCACCAGCGGCGTACCTGCACGAAGCCGCAGCTGCTGGCGGGTGGCGTGATGCCGGCGGCGCCGAACCGGGGAGCGCTGGCCTCAGCCGGCTGCCGTCTCGACCGTGAACGCGTCGCAGGTCTCTTGCTGCACGAACTCGGCGGACACTTCGGCGAAGACGCCGTGGCCCGAGTCCAGCGTGAGGAAGACGCCGCCGCCCGGCGCCGCAGCTTCCGCGCGCCAGCCGACGAGCACGCGGCTGTGCGCGGCGCCGACGGCGACCGGCCAGCCGGCGCGCAGCGTCGCCAGCACGTCGGCGACCTGCGCGGGCGACAGGCCGCGGGTGCCGTCGATCGGGCGCAGCCAGCGCACGCGCACCGCCGCGCCCGCGGTCGCCGCGCGCCGGCCCGCGTCGACGAGTGCGTCGGGCGACGGCGTCGCCCCGGCCGGGAACGTCGCGCCATACGGCCACAGTTCGTCGCGGCAGATGCCGAAGCGCTCGTAGCCCAGCAGCGCACAGTGGAAGAAGTCGCCGTCGTCGCTGCGGCCGGTTGCTGCGTTCGCCGCCCAGTTGCAGTACTCGGCCGACAGCCGCGTGCCGGTGCCGCTCGCCCGCGCCTGCGCGAACTCGACCACGGCGGTCGTGGCGAAGATCGAGCAGGTCGGCCGCGGCCCCTGCCCGCGCGGCGGCAGGCCGTGGGCCGCGAAGTGCGGCCGCAGATCGACGTCGCCGGTCGCGGCACCGGCTCCCGCGGCCGCCGGCTCCGGTGCTCCGGGGGGCAAGCCTGAACAGGCGGCGGCGATGGCCAACAGGACGGGGACGCAGCGCATCGGCGCATTGTGCGCGCCACGCCGGTCCACGTCGTGGGTGGCGTCGAGCACGATCCGGGAACGCCAGGCGGTCGCGGGGCTCCACGAGCGGGCAGTCCGATTGCCCAACGCGCACGCCGTGCGGACATCACGCAGGCGGCGAGCGTCGGAGCGTCCTCGAACGAATCCTGGAGCGGGTTCGGCCGGCAGGTCACCGACAGGTCGGGCCAGCAGAAGCGCAGCTCGTACGGCAGGCGGACGCGGATCCCGGTGTCGCGCGGTTCATCCGGTTCCGTGCGTCATCTGCGTGAACTCCGGCAGCCGCCGCGGTGCGCCCCCTGCCAGCGCCGACTCGTGCGCCAGGATTCCGACACAGGTCCAGTTCGCCGACTGCACCGCGTTCGGGAACGGCTCGCGCCGCTCCGCGAGCGCCGACAGGAACTCGTGCACGAGGTGCGGGTGCGAGCCGCCGTGGCCAGCGCCCTGCGTGAACGAGAGGTGCGTGTTCTCGGCGAGGTCGTAGACGCCCTTGTGCGTGAACATCCGGATCGGCTCGGGCAGCAGGTGCGCGAAGTCCGGGCAGTGCACGCGCTCGGGGATCTGCGCCTCCGGACGCTTGGCCGTGTGCACGACCAGCGGCTCGTGCTCGACGAGCGGCCATTCGACCGACTTCTTCGCGCCGTAGACGTCGATGCTCTCGCGATACTGGCGCGCAGTGTCGAAGAGCGAGCGATGGATGCGCGCGGCGACGTCGCTGCCGCGCAGCTTGATCTGTGCGCTCTCGACCGCGAAGGGCGAGCCGTAATGGCGGATCAAGTCCTCGCGGATCCGGCCCGAGCCGAGGCAGGAGACCTCTTCGGCGAGCGCGTCCGCGAGGCCGAGGCAGGGGCCGACGCAGTGGGTCGCATAGTGCATCGGCGGCAGGCCCGGCCAGTACTCCGGCCAGCCGTCCATGTCCTGCATGTGCGAGGCCTGCACGAATTGCAGCCGGCCGAGTTCGCCTGCGCGCAGCATCTGGCGCATGAACAGGTACTCGCGGCTGTAGACGACGGTCTCCATCATCATGTAGGTGAGCCGCTTCTCGCGGCTCAGCTCGACGATCTGCCGGCACTCGTCGAGGGTCGTCGCCATCGGCACCGTGCAGGCGACGTGCTTGCCGGCCTGCAACGCGCGGATCGACTGGCGCGCGTGATCGGGGATCGGCGAGTTGATGTGCACGAAGTCGATGTCCGGATCGCGCAGCACCTGCTCGTAGTCGGTGTAGCGCTTGCCGACCTTGAACGCGTCGCCGATCGCGTCGAGCTTCGACCTGGTGCGCTGGCAGATCGCCGCCATCTCGGCGAGCGGATGGCGCTGGTAGATCGGGATGAACTCGGAACCGAAGCCCAGGCCGACGATCGCGACGCGGAACGGAGGGGATGTGCGCATGGGACGCCCGGGAACTTAGCGCGCGCGGGGTGGGCCGCGGCAGGGTTCTCCGGCGCCGCACGGCGCGGCCGCCGCCGCGGTATCGTCTGCGCGCAGCCATGCACACCTCGCTTCCGGCGCTCCTCCTGCTCTTCTCGGCTGCAGCGGCCGGGGTCGCCGTCACCAGGCAAGGGCCCGACCCCGCGGTGGTCGAGGTCGCGAAGGCGGCCCAGGCGTTCCTCGCGGCGCTGCCGACCGCGCAGCAACAGAAGGCCGCGGCCCCGTTCGGCGAAGCCGACCGCCTGCAGTGGAACTTCGTGCCCGGACTCTATGCGGGCGTGTCCTTCGGCGAACTCGATGCTGCGGGCACGAAGGCGGGCCGCGTGCTGCTGCAGAGCCTGCTCTCGGCGCAGGGCCTGGCCAAGTCCGACGCGATCGTGCAGCTCGAGCACGTGCTGCGCGAGGTCGAAGGCAAGGCCGGCCGCGACACGAGCGCGCGCGACCCGGGGCGCTACACCTTGCGCATCTACGGCGAGCCGCGCGCCGAGGGCACGTTCGCGGTGCGCCTGCAGGGGCACCACCTCTCGATCCACTGTACCTGCGCCGGCGGCAAGCTCGCCGGGGTCACGCCGCACTTCCTCGGCAGCAACCCGCACGAGCTGCGCCAGGCCGGCCGCCACGGCCAGCGCGTGCTCGGGGTCGAAGAGGACCTCGCGCGCGGATTGCTGCTGCTCCTCGACCCGGCGCAGCGGCAGCGCGCGCTGCTCGCGGCGGCTGCGCCACCCGACGTGTTCCTCGGCCCGGCTGCGAAGCCCGACGCGCTCGGCGAGCGCAAGGGCCTGCCGACCACGGCGATGAGCGCAGGCCAGCAGGAAGTTCTGCAGAGGCTCTGCGCCGAGTACGCGCACAACCTGCGGCCCGAGTTCGCGGCGGCGGAGCTGCAGCGGATCGGTGCGGGCTGGGCGGGGGTGCACTTCGCGTGGGCCGGCGGCATCGAGCGCGGCCAGGGCCACTACTGGCGCATCCACGGCGAGCACTTCGCGATCGAGTACGACAACACGCAGAACGACGCGAACCACGTGCACACGGTCTGGCGCGACTTCGCGCGCGACTTCGGCGGGGCGTCGCTGCGCGCGCACTACGTCGAGCACAAGCACGGGTCCGACAAGTAGCAGCCGCGCCCGGACTCACGCCGCGCCGCAGCACTTCTTGTACTTCTTGCCGCTGCCGCACGGGCAGGGTTCGTTGCGCTCGATCTTGCGTCCTGTGCGCTGGAAGGGCTTCGCCTTCGGCGGCACGCCGTCGACGAAGAACCACTGGCCGTCCTGCTTGCGGAAGGTCGCAACCTCGGCGTGCGACACCTCCTGTTCGTTCTGCGTGAAGTGGGCGACGAACTCGACGACGCCGGTCGTGTCCTGCGGCCCACCGGCCTCGGTGCGCTGGATCTCGAGGCCGCGCCAGGTCGCACCGCGGGCCCAGGTTTCGGCGGCGCCGCGGTCGAAGGTGGCCCGCGCCTCGGGCGCGAGCGAGTCGTGCAGGAAGTCGATCTGCGCGTGCGCGTAGGCCGAGTAGCGCGCGCGCATCAGGGCTTCCGCGGTTGCGGCCGGCTCCTTGCCGGTGACGATCGGGGCACAGCAGGAGGCGTAGTCGGTACCGCGGCCGCAGGAGCAAGGCATGGGCAACGGATAGCAGAGCCTGCGGCCTGGTTGCCGGCAATCCCTTCGGCTCGGCGGTTCAGA
>CAZSKV010000496.1:0-1896 GCA_964607495.1 uncultured candidatus Brocadiaceae bacterium | reverse complement strand
TGTTGTCGTCGTTCGACACGGCCAGCAGCAGGTCGGCCGATCCTGCGTCGGCCTGGTCGAGGACGTCGGGCTTGCTGCCGTCGCCCTGCACCGAGCGGACGTCGATCGTCTCCGTGGCGCGGCGGATCCGGGCCAGGTCGGCATCGATGACCGTGACCGCATGGCGTTCCGAGGCGAGCACCTTGGCCAGGTGCGAGCCGACCTCTCCGAGGCCGACGATGACGATGTTCATCCGGCGTGGCATCCTCGGAGGCGGCTGGCAGGCGCGCAAGAGAACGCCGTCGCTCGCTGCGCGCAGGCCGGGTAAGTTGCGCGGCCGTGCCCAAGGTCTTGCTCTTGGACAACCGCGACTCGTTCGTCTGGAACCTGGCCCAGGCCCTGGGCGGACTAGGCGCCGAAGTCGTCGTCCTGCGGACCGACCGGGCCACGCTCGCCGAGGTCGCGGCAGCGGCAGCAGACTTCTGCATCGTCTCGCCCGGACCCGGCCGGCCCGAGGACGCAGGGATCAGCATGCCCACGATCCGCGCCCTCGCCGGCCGGATGCCGATCCTCGGCGTGTGCCTCGGCCACCAGGCGATCGGCGCCTGCTATGGCGCCCGGATCGAGCGGGTCCGCCCCTGCCACGGCAAGACCTCCGCCGTCCTGCACACCGGAAAGGGGCTGTTCGCGGGCCTGCCCAACCCGCTGCAGGCCTGCCGCTACCACTCGCTGCAGGTGTCCTCGCTCCCGCCGGAGCTGATCGTCGACGCGCGCACGCAGGACGGCGTCGTGATGGCGATCCACCACGTGGCGCACCCGACCTTCGGGGTCCAGTTCCATCCAGAGAGTTTCCGCAGCGAGTTCGGCCCGCGACTGCTCGCGAACTTCCTGGAGGCGGCGTGAACGAGATCGTCCGGGTCAGGGGACTCGCCAAGAGCTTCGCTGGCCGCCCCGTGTTGCGCGGAGTCGACCTGAGCCTGCGCAAGGCCGAGGTCGTCGGCTTCCTCGGCCCCAACGGCGCCGGCAAGTCCACCTGTCTGCGCATCCTGACCGGCCTCGTGTTCCGCGACGCGGGTGAGGTGAGCGTGCACGGTTCCGATCCGGCCGGGGACGGGCTCGCGATCCGGCGCCAGACCTCCTACCTGCCCGGCGAGACCTCCGTCTACGCGCAGATGCGCGGGGGCGAGTTCCTCGAGTTCGCAGCCAGCTTCTATCCACGGCTCCTCCTCGAACTGCGGGACCGGATGCTCGCGGAGTTCGAACTGCCGCTCGCGCGCAAGGTGCGCACCTACTCGGCCGGCATGAAGCAGAAGCTCGCCCTCGTGGCCGCACTGCAGGCCGACGTCGAGCTCTACGTGCTCGACGAGCCGGATCGCGCGCTCGACACCTCGTCCCGTCTGATCCTGCGCGACCACCTGAAGGAACTCTCGGTGCTCGGCAAGACGATCCTGCTCTCCTCGCATCACCTGGCCGAGATGGAGGAACTCGCGCATCGGCTGGTGTTCCTGGTGCAGGGCTGCATCGTGTCCGACCAGCGCGTCCTGCGCGCGCGCGAACGCCTGCGCGGCGAGGTGCGCGTGCTGCTGCGCGACAGCGGACCGCTGCCGGACGGCGCCGAATCGGCCGAGCGCATGCCGAACGGCGGCTGGCGGGTGCGCGTGGCCGGGGATCCGCTGGCCTGGGCCCGGCGTCTCGAGCCAGCCCGCGTGCAGGCGCTCGAACTCGGCGCCACGCGCCTGGAGCGCCTCTACCAGGTCCTCGCCGAAGAGGAGCCCACGCCATGATCGCGAAGAAGACCTGGCGCGAGATCCTGCCGATGGCGGTCGCCTACCTCTGCGTGCTCGAGCTGCTGCTGGTACCCGAGATCCTGCTCTGGCCCAAGCTCAAGGAGAGCCTGCCGGCCGTGCTCACGCTGCT
>CAZSKV010000495.1:0-2976 GCA_964607495.1 uncultured candidatus Brocadiaceae bacterium | reverse complement strand
GGCAGGCCCATCACCCGCCGGCGCGTGTCGAGGCCGCCGAGGTCCTCGATCGGAGTCGAGGGACCGAAGTGGATCCTGCCGTCGATGGGCAGCGCGAGGTACTGCGTGCCGTAGCGCTGCGGGCGGCCCTCGCCGACGCGCACACGGTCGAAGAGCAGCGCGTAGTTCTGGCTGTCGGCGCCGCCGCTGCCGACCATCGGCGTCATCAGGTCGAGCACGGCCGACTGGAACCCGCGGTCGTGGTCGGCGTGCTGCGCGATCAGCCAGGCGGCGCCGGCGGCCTCCGGCGAGAAGCGCTTGGCGTCCGGCCATCCGTGCCTGGCGACGATCTCCTTGAGCCGCAGCGTGTGCTGCTGGTCGAGTGCCACCATCTCGGCGCCGACACCGGAGTCGAGCGTCGGCGTCTTGCCGGCGCGGATCCACTCCATCATGCGTCCTCGCACCTCCTGGTCGGCTGCCACCATGTCGCGCAGTTCGGCGGTGATCGCCTCCGGCGAGTCGGGGTTGCCGGCGCAGGCGGCGAGGAGGAGCAGCAGGGCGGCGGGTCTCGGGTTCTTGGTCACGGGCGGATCGGCAGGTGCGCATTCTGCCCCGGGGCGCCGCACTCTCACCTGCTGCCTGTCAGCGCTTCGGTGGCTGGAAGATGTGCACGGCCAGGTTGTGCACGGCTTCGGCAGCCTCCATCAGGCATTCCGGCAACGTCGGATGCGCGTGGATCGTCTGCGCGAGGTCGGCCACCGTGGCGCCGAGCTCGATCGCGAGCGCGGCTTCGGCGATCAGCTCCGTGACCTCGGGGCCGATCATGTGCACGCCGAGGACCTTGTCGCTCTTCTTGTCCGCGACGACCTTGACCCAGCCCTCGGTCTCGTTGAGCGACATCGCGCGGCCGCTGGCGCCGAACGGGAACCGGCCTTCGACCGGATCGAAGCCCTGCGCGCGCGCCTCGTCGGCCGAGAGGCCGACGCTCGCGATCTCGGGCTCGGTGAAGATCACCGCCGGGATGCAGGCCGGATCGAAGGCCGCGCCCTTGTCCCCGGCGATCGCGGCCGCGGCGACCAGGCCCTCGTGCGAGCCCTTGTGCGCGAGCATCGGCTGGCCGGCGACGTCGCCGACCGCGTAGATGCCGGGCACGTTGCTCTGCCGGCGATGGTCGACCTTCACGAAGCTCTTGTCGAAGGCGACCCCGAGCTCCTCGAGGCCGAGGCCCTTGCCCTGCGGGCGGCGGCCGACGGTCGAGAGGATCACGTCGCAAGGAAACGTCGCATCCTTGCCCTCGATCTCGGCCGTGACCACGAGCCCGTCCTTGGTCTTCTCGTAGCCCTTGGCCTTGCTGTTCAGGTGCACGGGCACCTGCTTCTTCTTCAGGGAGCGGCCCATCTCCTTGCTGAGATCGGGCTCCATGCCGGGCAGCACGCGGTCCAGCGCCTCGATCACGGTGATCTGCGTGCCGAGGTTGCGGTAGACGAGGCCGAGCTCGAGGCCGATGTAGCCGCCACCGATGATCACCATCCGTGCCGGGATCGTCGCGGGCTGCAGCGCGTCGGTCGAGGACCAGACATGCTTGCCATCGAACGCGAACCCCGGGATCTCGATCGGTGTCGAGCCCGTGGCGACGACGACGTTCTTGGTGCTGAGCGTCTGCTGCTTGCCGTCGGCGGCGGTGACCTCGACCCGGTCGCGGCCGAGCACCTTGGCGCGACCCATGTGCACGTCCACCTTGTGGCTCTTGAGCAGGCCGGACACGCCACCGGTCAGCTTGCCGACGATGCCCTCCTTCCAGCTCACGAGCTTCTTGACGTCCAGGTCGACGCCCTTGGCCGTGATCCCCATCACGTCGGCGTGGCGGATGCGGTCCATCAGCCGGCCCGCGGCGATCAGCGCCTTGCTCGGGATGCACCCGACGTTGAGGCACACACCGCCGATCTGCTGCTTCTCGACCACCGCGGCCTTCAGGCCGAGTTGGGCGCAGCGGATCGCACACACATAGCCGGCCGGGCCGGCTCCGAGGACGACGACGTCGTAGGTCATGATGGGGGTGGCTGGTGAGGATCGCCAGGCTAGAGCGGGAAGTGGCCCTCGGCCGCACCGCCGCCCGCGTCGAGGGCGCGCGCCTGCGCGAACTGCTCGCGCAGTTGCGCCGTGGGTTCCGCGAACACGTCGGTGATCAACGACTCTGCGGCCGGCTCACCGTGCTTCTCGGCAGCGGTGATCGCGGCGGCGACTTCGCGCCCGATCTCGTCCTGCAGCTCCTGCTCCTTGGCCGCGGTCCAGAGCTTCTTCTGCGCGAGGACGCGCCGCATCCGGTCGATCGGGTCGCGTTGTTCCCAGACCTTGACCTCGCTCTCGTCCCGGTAGCGGCTCGGGTCGTCGGACGACGAGTGGCCGAGGCGGCGATAGGTCACGGCCTCGACGAACGTGGGGCCGCCGCCGGCGCGCGCGCGCTCGGCGGCCGCGCGCGTGACCGCGAACACCGCGAGCGCATCGTTGCCGTCGACGCGCACGCTCGGCATGCCGTAGGCCTTGGCCTTGATCGCGATCGTCTCGGAAGCGCTCTGCTGCGCGAGCGGCACCGAGATCGCCCAGTGGTTGTTCTGGCAGAAGAGCACGACCGGAGCCTGCATGACGGCGGCGAAGTTCATGCCGGCATGGAAGTCGTTGCTGCTGGTCGCGCCATCGCCCATGTAGCCGAGCATGACCGTGGGGTCGCGGCGGATCTTCGCGGCCATCGCCGCACCGACCGCGTGCGAGATCTGCGTGCCGATGACCGAGGACATCGACACGTAGTGGCCCTCCTTGACCGTGTAATGGCAGGGCATCTGGCGGCCCTTGCAGCGATCGTGCGCGTTGCCGATCAGCTGCGCGACGGCCTGCGCGAGCGGCAGGCCACGCATCATCGCGGCCGCGCCCTCGCGCAACGCCGGCCAGATCCAGTCCTGCGGTTCGAGGGCGGCGACCGACGCGACGGTCGCGGCCTCC
>CAZSKV010000494.1:0-2184 GCA_964607495.1 uncultured candidatus Brocadiaceae bacterium | reverse complement strand
CGACGGCGGGGTCGAGTTCGCGACGGCGCCGGCGTGCTTCCATTCGGCGGCGATCGTCGCCTACCGCGCGGCCGCGGCGCGCAACCGGGGCTCCGGTCAGCTCGCGGCGCGCGAGGAGGTCAGCGGCCTCGCGTGGTGCATGCCGGGCACGACCCTCGACCTGCTCTGCGCGAGCCAGGACGTGCTCGAGGAGGCGCTGCGTCTCGACCGCAATGCGCCGTGGTACCTGACCTGGCCGATCAACACCGGAGCCGGCAACACCGGCGACCTCGGCACCAACCCGATCTCCCGGCACATGGCCTATGCGGCGGCCGATGCGTTCCCGGGTGGCGGATTCGGCCAGCCGCGTTTCCCGAGCAAGAGCCTCGACCTGGCCGGGTTCCAGCTCGCGCCCGCGGTCGCGGCGCCGTTCGGCCGCGCGCAGCAGTTCCGCCAGCGGCAGCGCGACCACGAGTCGATGGCCTACTCGGTCGATCCGGAGGGCCGCGACCTCGACCAGGAGGGTCCCTACCGCCTGGTCAACAGTGGCCCGACGCAGAAGCCCGGCCAGCAGCCGCAGAAGTCGCAGAGCCACGACCAGATCGACTTCCCGCTCACGGCGCGCGGCGGCGTCGTGTCCCGGCACGCGGTTGCGTTCTGGTTCAAGCTGCGCGACCTGTCCGAGCAGTGCCTCTACGACCTCGCCGCCGAGCTGCCGGATCGCAACCGCATCACGCTGCGCATCGACCAGTCCCACCTCGTGTTCGAGGTCATGGACGAGGCGGGCATCGACCCCGATCCATCGCAGTCGCAGTCCCAGGCCGAGCGCACGGCTGGCACCTGGCGGGTCGCGCTGCAGGATGCGAACCTGCGCGCCGACGTATGGTATCACGCGAGCCTCTCGGCGGAGGGCGTCCGTCCCGGGCAGCTGACGCTGCTGATCGACGGCGTGCGCCGGGGTGAACCGCTGCTGCGCACCTACCTGACCGCCGAGGTGCCCGAGTTCCAACCGGCCCAACAGAACCGGCAGCCCTACCACCTCGAGAAGGGCCTGCACCCGGTGCTCCAGGTCGAGAGCACGGACGGCTTCCCGCCGCAGGGAGTGCTGCGCGTGGGCCTCGAGCTCTTCGAGTACACCAAGAAGGACGCGCGCTCGTTCTACTGCGAGTACGCGGACTCGTTCGGTGGCCGCGTGGCCCGCATGGATCTCGGCGAGTTCCTGCCGAAGATCCCGACCGACGCCCAGGGCAGGCCGACCAAGACCATCCAGGAGCTGCTGCAGGCCGGGACGCTGCAAGTAGCACCGAAGCATCCGTCCGGGTCCGCGGTCGAGTTCTACGGCGGGAGCCTGCCGATCTACCGGGACGCGATCCTGCAACCCGGCGCGGCGCGACTCGGGCAGCAGATCGGCGCGTTCGCGATCGCGCGCGTCGGCAACGGCAGCAATCTCAAGGACATCACGTTCCGGCCGCCGCCTCCGGGCCAGCCGCTGCCGCTCGGCCGCGGCCTCGACGAGACCTCGACCGACGACCTCGACCTCGCCGATCCTCTCCCGGACGGCAAGGGCTCGGCCTTTCCGCCCAAGCCGGCCAACGAGCGCATCGCGCAGGGATTCCCCCAGGGCGGCGGCTATGCGCTGCTCCTGCAGTGGCGGGGGGGGCTGAACTACACGCCGCCCGGCGGTTCGCAGGGTGCGACGATCGACGTCGGTGGCATCGAGTTGATCCGCTACTCGGCGCGGACCGGCACGCGCCTCTCCGGCATCAAGCGCGCGCAGCTCTTCCCGGGGCAGCAGCCGGACCGCAGCGGCCTCTTCACCGGACGCGCCAACAAGTACGTGCTCGACTGGCTGGTCACCTTCGGGACCGGGTCGGGCCGGGGCATTCCTGGCAACGAGCTGCCGCAGGCCCTGTGCTACGTGATCCCGATCTCGCTGCCGGTGCAGGGTGCCGGCACGGCCCTCACCGATCCCACGGTGCTCGGGCTCTCCGAGTGGATGCAGCTCTACGACGGCCAGGGTGACCCCGAGAACGAGACCGAGTGGGTGCGTTACGACCGCATCGCCGAGGGCATCCACGTGGTCCGCTCGACGCTGCAAGCGTGGCTGCAAACGCACCGGCAGTTGACCGGGCAGGACCGCGAGTTCCGCGCCGCCCTGAGCTCGGGGCAGATCGGCGATCCGACCATGGCGGCGGCGCTGGCCTA
>CAZSKV010000493.1:0-5185 GCA_964607495.1 uncultured candidatus Brocadiaceae bacterium | reverse complement strand
CTCCTGGGCGGCGAGAGGCAACGCGAGGCCGAGCAGCAGAGGAACGATCAGGGGTCTGCGAGCCATACGGGTGCGGGTGCGGCTTCCCAGGTTCCGGGGCAGGAAGGATAGTAGCTGTGTCGCGGCAACGACGCACAAGCGCTGCTCACGGTTGCGTGCCTCGACTGGCTTGGAACACGAGCGCCATGACGAGGGCTGTTGCCGACATCAGCTGGAGCAGCGCGCTCGTGAGCTGCGGACGCGGGTCGCTGCCGAGCTGCCGGCCGACCAGTTCGGGCACAGAGATCCCGGCATCGCCGGGCGCTTCGGCCGGGCTGGCCGGCGCCCTGGCATCGGTTAGTGTGATGGTGATGTCGCAAGCGTTGGCCGGAATCGGGCCGGGGTCCAAGCCCAGCAGCCGGATGAAGTGGATCCTCAAGCGCCTCACGATCCTGTGTGCGGCGATGGTTGCAGCCCTCGGCTCGATCGAGGTGATCCTGCGCCTGACGCGCGATCCGAACCTCTTCCTGCCGCACCACAAGAACAGCGTGATGCTGTTCTATCCGAACGAGAAGGTGACGCCGGGCGTCAGCGGCGTCACCCGGCTCACGACCAACGAGTACGGCTGCCGTGGCCCGGAGTACGCGCAGCAGCGGCTGAAGTTGCTGACCGTGGGCGGCAGCACGACGGCCTGCACGGTGCTCGACGACACGGAAGCCTGGCCGCAGCTGCTGATGGACGGGGTCAACCGCCGTGCCGGAGACCCGAAGCTGCTCTGGGTCACGAACAGCGGCATCGACGGCAAGAACTCGCGGCACCACGTCATGCACGCCAAGTACCTCCTCCCGCGGCTGCCGCGCATGGACTACCTGCTGCTCTATGCCGGACTCAACGACGCCGGCGCCTGGCTCTACCAGACGCAGTTCGACGCAGAGGAGATGGAACGGCCCGACCGCGTCGCATGTCTGATCGGCGAGAGCTTCCGCGTTTCCAGCTTCACACCGGACTCGATGCCCTGGTTCAAGTATCTCGAGACCTGGAAGCGCCTCTCGATGCTCAAGGACAGGATGACGAGCGCCACGAACCGCGAGCGCGTGCGCACGGGCATCTACCAGGACGACCAGTTGCAGTGGCTGGTCGAGGAACGCAGGCGCCGCGCCGACGTGAACACGAACTTCGTGCACGTCGCCAAGCGGGAGACCCTGCCGATCGCCCAGCGCTTCTACGCCAACAACCTGCGCACGATCGCGGCCTTGGCCCGCGCGCGTGGCTGCGAGCCCATCTTCGTCAGCCAGGCCACGCAGTGGCAGGGGCTGAACGCGGCCCAGAAGCGGAACCTCTGGATGGGAGCGATGGACGGCGGCACCTCCTACGTCAAGGAGGAGGAGATGGACGAGATCCTCGCCGAGTTCAAGAAGACGATGCGGGAGGTGGCGGCCGAGCTCAAGGCGCACTTCTTCGACCTCGATGCCGCGATCAAGGGCCATCCCGAGTTCTACTACGACAGCTGCCACTTCAACGAAGCAGGAGCCCGGGCGGTTGCCGAGCAACTGACCGAGTTCCTGCTGCGCAACGTGCTGAAGATCTGAAGCGCGAGGGAGCGCACGGTCGCCGCGCGACGCGGACCGCGCTCAGCGGCGGGCCGAGAGGCGCGGGCTCAGCGTGTCGAACACCATCTGCGCACGCAACCGGTAGCCCTCGGCCACCATGTGGCAGTCGTCATGGAACAGCTCCGGACGTTCACGCAGCTTCGCGCCCTCGACGACGGGCACACCGAAGCGCCGCGCCACGGCGCGCGCGACCTCGTTGTTCTTGTCAATCAACTGATCGAGCAGCGTCTGCATCTGCGGGCCAGGTTCGAGTTCGCACTTCTGGAAGTTCTGCGGCAGGAACGCCATCGTGCACACCACGACCTCGATCCCCCGCGCCTGGCAGACCGCGAGAATGCTCGCGAACGATCGCTCGAGCGTCGCCAGGCGTGACGCATCTCCGACATGGACCGCCACCTGTGCCGGAGTCGGCTGGTTCTCCCAGACGATGCCGCCGTAGAGCGGATGTTCGGCCCGCTCCGACCACCCGAAGCGCTCCCCGCCGAGCGTGCACACGAGCATCGCGAGATGCGAGATGCGGAACAGCTCCTTGTGCCAGTAGTTGGAGACCGTGTAGTTGAAGCCCGCGCGGCGGAAGTGCGAGTAGTCATCGCGGAAGCCGTTGTAGGTCTCCGGGAAGATCTCGTTGCGCCCGAGCAGCA
Organism: uncultured candidatus Brocadiaceae bacterium; assembly: GCA_964607495.1. GTDB lineage: Bacteria > Planctomycetota > UBA1135 > UBA1135 > UBA2386 > CAZSKV01. The sequence goes on along the minus strand of CAZSKV010000493.1, from coordinate 2,955 downwards.
CCACGACCACGTCCGGCTCGAGCGGGAGGATGCGCAGCAGGAAGTTCGTCAACGTCTCGGTCGAGACGTAGCCGGGCACGCCGGCATTGATCCCCTCCCACGGACCATGCTTGGCGCTCAGCAGCTTCGCGAGCTGTGCCGGATAGGCGTCGGCAGCACTCACGAAGAGGCCATAGGTCGTCGAGGCCCCGATGCAGGCGACCCGCTGCACTCCCTGCGGTTTCTTCTGCGCGATCGCCGAACCGCGGCAGCCGAACTCGTTGTGGTCCGGCCACGCGGGATTGAGCGCGAACGGCAGGTTCGGGTGACACGCGAAGCGTCCGCGCTCGGTCGAGTGGGTCGTCAGCAGCGCGATCCGGTCCTTCTGCCACCGCATCGCGACCCAGACCCGTGAAACCACCTCCCCGAGGACCAGGGTCACCGTCAGTCCGCAGGCGATCGCCAACAGACGAAACGACCAGCGTGGTTTGGTGGACAACTTCGGTGCGGCGGCGAGTGGACTTGGAGCTGCTCGCGCGTCCTGGCCGGCCCTGACAGCGTGGACCGGAGCTGCAGGATGCCAAGGAGCACCTGCGCAGGAATCGCGGCAGCGAGCCCATTCTCCGGACCGGAGAGCACTGATCAAGCCGCGAGCCCCGCCGCGGATCCCCCCCCGCACCCGGATCCGACACGCGGCGCAGGCTTGTGGCATCGGGCGCCGGCGTCATGCTGATCCGGATCGATGTGTCCAGGCTGCGCCTCAAGGTGCTCGGAGCGCCCGGACGAGGATGCGCACGAAGTCCAGAACCCCCGATGAGCTGGTCCGATCCGAGAGCCCTGCGCGAGAACAACCTGGACTTCATCCGGTTCGCGCTGGCAGCGTTGGTGATCTTCGCGCACAGCTTCGCGCTCCTCGCCGGAAGCGACGACGTGGAGCCGTTGATGCGCTTGACCGGCGGGCAGTTGACCTTCGGCGCGCTGGCCGTCGACGGGTTCTTCATCCTGAGCGGGTTCCTGGTCACACAGAGCTGGCTGCGCGGCGACGGCGCCTTGTCGTTCTTCCGCAAGCGGGTCCTGCGCATCTATCCGGGGTTCGTCGCCGCGGTGCTGGTGGGAACCCTGGTCGTGGTCCCGATCGCCTCCTCGTCGCTTGCCGTGGGCTTCGCCAGCATCGATCCCTTGCAGCTGCTCTGGGGCTGCGTGAGCCTGCGCGGCTACTACTGGCACCCCGGCAGCTTTCAGGGCAATCCCGTGCCCGGGGTCGTGAACGGCTCGCTGTGGTCGGTCTCCTACGAGTTCTGGTGCTACGTCGGAGTCGCACTGCTCGGCACGTTCCAGGTGCTGCGACGGCCTCGCCTGCTGCTCGGGCTCTTCGTGCTCGCGCTCGTCGGCGGCGTGGCCTACCTCGTGGCCGAGCTCGCACTGAAGGGCAAGTTCCTCGCTGCGGTCTTCGGCGAGGCCGATCTGTGGGCGCGGCTGCTGCCTTGCTATCTCGCAGGCTGCGTGTTCTGCGTGTTCCGCGAACGGCTGCCCTACTCGGCAGGCTTGAGCGCGCTCGCGGCCATCAGCCTGATCGCCGCTGCCTTCGTGCCGCACGCGGTGAACGCGCTCACGCCCCTGGCCGGCGCCTGGCTGCTGTTCTGGGTCGGGTTCCATCCGTGGCTGCCGTTGCAGCACTGGGGCCGGTACGGCGACTTCTCCTACGGTCTCTACCTCTACGCGTTCCCGGTGCAGCAGCTGCTGATCCGGCAGCTCGGAACGAAGATCGGGCCGCTCCCACTCTTCGTGCTGTCGCTGCTGGCGACCATGGCCTGCGCGTATGCGAGCTGGCATCTGGTCGAGCTGCCGTTCCTGCGCCTCAAGCGGGCCGCGCGCAGCCCGCTCAAGCCAGCAGGCCCTTGACCACTTCTCCGGCCACGTCCGTCAGCCGGAAGTACCGGCCCTGGTACGGGAACACGAGCCGCTCGTGGTCGACCCCGAGCAGGTGCAGCAGGGTCGCGTGCAGGTCGTGCACGTGGACCGGATCCGCGACGATGTTGTATCCATACTCGTCGGTGGCGCCGTGCACATGCCCGGGCTTGACGCCTGCGCCCGCGAGCCAGATCGATGCGCAGCGCGGATGGTGGTCGCGGCCGTAGTCCTTCGCGGTCAGCTTGCCCTGACAGTACGCAGTCCGCCCGAACTCGCCGCCCCAGACGACGAGCGTGTCGTCGAGCAGGCCGCGCCGCGCGAGGTCGGTCACGAGCGCAGCCGAGGCCTGGTCGGTCTGCCGGCACTGGGTCGTGATGCCCGCTGGCAGACCGCCGTGCTGATCCCAGCCCTGGTGGAAGAGCTGCACGAAGCGCACGCCGCGCTCCACGAGCCGGCGTGCGAGCAGACAGTTGGCGGCGTAGGTCCCCGGCGTGCGCGCACCCTCGCCATAGAGCGCGAAGGTCTCGTCGCTCTCCTGCGTCACGTCGGTCGCCTCGGGCACGCTGGCCTGCATCCGGAAGGCCATCTCCGCCTGGGCGAGGCGAGCCTCGACCTCGGGGTCGTGGCTGCGCGCACTGGCCGCGTGCTCCAGCTGCGCCAGGGCATCGAGCATCGCGCGCCGCGCCTCGCGCGAGACGCCATCCGGGTCCTGCAGGTAGAGCACGGGTTCGGCACCAGCACGGAACTGCACGCCCTGGTGTTCGCTCGCGAGGAACCCCGCACCCCACAGCCGCGAGTAGAGCGGCTGGTCACGCCGGGCGTCCTTCGACACGAGCACGATGAAGGCGGGCAGGTTCGCGTTCAGCGAACCCAGGCCGTAGGTGATCCACGATCCCATCGACGGGCGGCCCGGCTGCTGATGTCCGGTGCAGAAGAACGTGATCGCCGGGTCGTGGTTGATCGCCTCGGTGTGCATCGACCGCACGACGCAGAGCTTGTCGACGACGCGCGCCGTGTGTGGCAAGAGGTCGCTGACCTCGCGCCCGCACGCGCCGTGACGGCGGA
>CAZSKV010000492.1:0-8351 GCA_964607495.1 uncultured candidatus Brocadiaceae bacterium | reverse complement strand
CCGCTGCGAGCGAGTCCTCGTCCGCCTGCAACATGAAGCCGCGGTTGGGCGGCTCGTGGCCACCAGCTTGCAGCTCGCCGTGCGCGGCGGCGCGCTCGGTCGACGTGCCGCGCGCGAAGAGGCCATCGAGCGAGATGTCGAGCAGGCGGGGCGTCGGGGTGGGGTGCTGCGGCCGTCTCTCCGGCTGCGCCAGCCCGCGCACCGCTTCACCGAGAGCCGCGCTGCGCCTGGTGGGATCCTGGGCGCAGACTGCGAGGCACAGACAGGGCAGCGCGGCGACGAGCCGCGCGAGGCATCCGGACATGGAATCTCCTGGTGGAAGCCGAACGACCGGAAGAAAACGCTGCGATCACCAGGAGATCGCGGGCGGGGCACGGGCTGCCGGCAGGAGGAGCGGGAGCCGGTCGCCGCAATGCGACGCGGCTTCGAGGTGGCAGCGGCCACTCGCATCGAGGTTCCCGAGCCTGACCAGGGCTTCCGGGACCAGCATCTGCCCTCCGGCCACGAAGAGCTCGCAGAGGCCGCACTCGCCTTGGTCGTGGTCGTGGGCCTCGGCGCAGACGGCATGGAATGCCGGGGCGATCAGCAGGATGACCAGGAGCAGCAGGGCGACCCATGCCACGAGACGGGTCGGGTTGCTGCGCCAGGCGTCCATCCGCGTCGACATCGGCACCATGCTGCCGTGGCGAGGCGCGAAACGTCAATGCCGGAATCCGGCAGCCCCGGCACTACCCAGGCCGTGGGGCAGATTGACCATCCCGGTGGAACTACCTAGGGTACGAAGTCGTCGATGGGACCGCGCCGCCCAGGCGGCGCGACCCGGTCCGATCACTTCCTCAACCATCCCAGAGGTTCTCCACCATGCAACGCGCAAGCATTTCGCTCCCGGGAGCCCTTCTCCTGCTCCCCGCCATCGCAGTTGGTCAGGCTTCCATCGGCTTCGGCCAGGAGGTGTTCGCGATCGATGTCCAGGCGAAGACCACCGCCGCGCTCGCCGCGACCTGGAACAAGTTCGTCGGCGCGGCCCGGGACAAGAACGGCAACTACTGGGCGGTGTCGGGTCATCCGACGGCCAGCACACCCGGGAAGATCGTCAAGTTCGACGCCGCCGGCAACTTCGTGAAGGCGATCGACCAGCCGAGCTACGCGACCACGGCGTTCGCGATCCGCGACCTCGCCTACGACGGCAACAACACGATCTACGGCGGCCTCGAAACGTCGACCAGCGTGATCATCGCGGCGTTCGACATCGTGACCGAGACCTGGGACACGAACACTTCCGGCAAAGCCTGGGTCGCGCCCTCCGGCACGACGGTGGTCCGCGGGCTGGGCTTCGATCCGCTCGGCAACGGTGGCCAGGGGTCGATGTTCACGACCAACTTCAGCTCGAACCCCGTGATCGAGTTCAGCAAGACGGGCACCGTGCTGCGGCAGATCCCGCTCTCCAACTTCGGGACCGGGGCGGCGCCCTATGGCGTCGCCGTGGACTTCCCCGGGCGCAAGCTCTGGGCGTTCTCGCAGGGTGGCAGCTCGCACACGAACGGGACGGCCGGCACCGGCTACAACGTCGTGATCGAGATCAGCCTCGCGACCGGTCAGGAGACCAAGACCGGCCTCATGACCTTCGGCTCGATGGCCGGTGGACCTGCGGGCGCCCCGTACGTGACGCCGATCGCCGGTGGTTGTGAGCTCGTGATGCACAACGGCAAGAAGTCGATGCTCTGCCTCAACCAGGCCGGCAGTGACTCGATCGCGATCATCGACCTCGAGTACAGCTATGGACAGGGCTGTGGGGGCAACATCGCGATGACCGGGGATGGCCCGTACGCCGGCAACACGTCCTGGGGCGTGGAGCTGCGCAACACCCTTTCGACGCAGGCGATCCTGATGCTCGGGATCGGCCAGGCCAGCACGCCGCTGCCGCCGACGATCGCACCTCCGGGCTGCAATCTGCTGATGCCGGCGGTGCTCCACTTGTTCCCGTCGTCGCCGGTGGTCGGCGGCGTCGCCGTCACGACCGTGCCGATCCCGCTCGGCGTGAACGGTGTCGTGAACTTCCAGTGGATCGAGCCGAGCGCGACGATCCTGCCGGTCCGTGTGTCGGACGCCGCCAAGGTGCTCGTCGGCCACAAGTAGGCTGCCGGGCTGGATGGTTGGTGAGGGGCCGCGCGCGACGCGGCCCCGAATCTGTACGGCGACCACTTCTGCCGGCTCCAGGCCACATAGTGTGACCAGATGGAAGCGATCACGATCCAGGACCTGCGCAAGCGCTATGGCAACGGCAGCAAGCAGGTCGAGGCCTTGCGCGGGGTCTCGCTGCACGTCCAGTGCGGCGAGATCTACGGCCTCCTGGGCCGCAACGGCGCCGGCAAGACCACGCTGGTCAAGGTCCTGCTCGACCTCGTCCGGCCGACCACCGGCAGTGCGCGGATCCTCGGTGTCGAAGCGGGCAGGGTCGCCGCGCGGCGTCCGGTCGGCTACCTGCCCGAGGACCACCGCTTTCCCGAGTACCAGACCGGCGAGAGCGCGCTCTGGTTCTACGGGCAGCTCTCCGGCCTGCCGGCTGCGGTGCTGCGCACGCGTACCCCCGAGCTGCTGCACCTCGTTGGCCTCAAGGACGCGGGGAAGCGCCGGATCCGCGCCTACTCGAAGGGGATGAAGCAGCGCCTCGGTCTCGCGCAGGCCCTGCTGCACGAGCCGCAGGTGCTCCTGCTCGACGAGCCGACCGACGGCGTGGACCCCGTCGGCCGCGCCGAGATCCGCGAGGTGCTGACCGGGCTCAAGCAGCGCGGCAAGACCGTGTTCCTGAACTCGCACCTGCTCTCGGAGGTCGAACGCCTCTGTGACCGCGTGGCGATCCTCGAGCGCGGCGAGCTGGTCCGCGAGGGCACGATCGATGCGCTCACGCGCGGCCAGAACATCGTGCGCATCACGACCGTGCCCGTGCTCGACACGGTCACCCAGGCCGTGCTCGCCCAGCAGGCCGTGTCGGTGCAGCGCCGTGACGACGGATTCGAGATCGGGATCCGCCGGGACGAGGATGTCGACGGCATCGTCGACCTGCTGCGGTCGCGCGGCTATTCGCTGCGCGGCCTCACGCAGAAGCGCGCGACGCTCGAGGACGTGTTCCTCGAGGCCTTGCAGGAGAAGCCGCGATGAGGCAGTTCTTCGCGGTGCTCGGCGACTCGCTGCGCGAAGCGCGCGACCGGCGCTCGCTCTACGTGCTGCTGGGCCTGTCGGCGCTGATGGTCGTCCTCTGCTTCTCGCTCGCGTTCGAGAAGGTCTCGCCCGGTGACCTGCTGCGCGAACAGGCCGCGGGCCTGGGCTCGATCACCAAGGGTCCGCGACGGGCGCCGGTCACGCCGGCGGTGGCGGTCGAGTTCAAGGTCGGCGATGCCCGGCCCGTCGTCGAGACCGACGGGTTCGGCAGCGAGATGAAGCACGGTTGGGTGATCCAGATCGACTTCGCGGATGCGGCGCAGCTCGACCAGCTGGTCGCCGCCTGGGAGAAGTCGCAGCCCACGAGCAGCAGCCGGGCGGCGACCGACCCGGCGCCTGCAACCGGCGCGCGCACGAAGTTCCTCGAACAACGCCTGCGCGCGCTCGGGTACTCCCGGGTCCGCGCGCAGGAACTCCCGGCCAGGACGCCGCGCTTCCTGGTCGCTGCAACCGCATCCTCGCAGTCGTTCCTGCGCGGTGGCCATCGCCTGACCCTGTTCTTCGGCCTCGCGCGGATCCCGCTGCCGAAGATCAGCGCCGGCGAGTTGCTGGTCGCGATCGAGATCGGCCTTGCGGACGTCTTCTGCGGCTCGATCGGCATGCTGATCGCGTTGCTCGTCTGTGCCGGCTTCGTGCCCAACATGCTGCAGAAGGGGACGCTCGATCTCGTGCTCGCGCGCCCAATCGGGCGCGTGAAGCTGCTGCTCGCGAAGTACGTCGGTGGCCTGTGGTTCGTCGGCTGCATCGCGGCCTTCCTGATCGCCGGTTGCTGGCTCGGGCTGTCGCTCCGCACGGGTGCCTGGAGCTTCTGGTTCCTGCTCTCGATCCCGATCCTGCTCGCCCAGTTCGCGGTCGCCTACTCGGTGGCGGTGCTCGTCGGCGTGGTCACCCGATCGGCCGGCGTCGCGGCCCTGGCCTCCCTGGCCTTGTGGATGGTCTCGGGGGTCGTCGTAGGACTCCGCCACCAGCTGCGCGAGGGCCAGTTCGAGTTGCCTGGCTGGGCCGATCAGACCTTCGAGACCCTCTATGCGGTGCTGCCCAAGACCGCCGACCTCGCGTTGCTGGGCAAGTACTGGATCAGCAAGTCGTCGCAGCTGACCGAGGTCTTTGCGAAGGAGATGCTCGAGAACGTCGCGGTCGTCGATTGGGGGTACTCGCTCGGCACGACGGCGGCCTTCCTCGCGGCCGTACTCGGCCTGGCCAGCTGGATCTTCAGCCGGCGCGATTACTAGGAGTCTGCGCCGCAGGAATCGCTCGCGTCGGAGCCGTGCCTTCTCGCTCGGCTTCTTCCGGGCGAAACTCTGCAAGTCATCCAAACTTGCTGCCGTTTCGCCCGATCGAACCCGAGCGACAATCCACGGCTCGGCCGCGGCGCCTCCTGCGGCGCAGACTCCTAAGCGTCCGGTTCCTCGCGGTAGCGGAGCTTCACCAGCACGCAGGGGCCACCGGCGATCACGGCGATACCGAGTTCCTCGGCCCGACGGATCGCCTCCGGACTCTCGGCCCCGGGCTGCATCCACAGGTGATGGATGCCAAGGCGGCCCGCCTCCTCGACGATCCGCGCCGTGACCGGTGGGGGCGTGACGATCGAGACCGCCCGCGGCGGCTGCGGCATGTCGCTCAAGCTCCGGTAGCACGGGGTCCCCTCGATCTCCGCCTCGGTCGGGTGGATCGGGTGGACCGTGAGTCCGCGCTGCAGATACGCCCGCAGCACCTTGTTGCCGTACTTGGCGCGGTCGCGCGAGGCGCCGACCACCGCAAAGGGTCCGGCGGCCAGGAAGTCGTCGATGGCCCGGCTCGCGTCCATCCCGCGAGCGTATCATCCCGGTTCCGCACCGCCCCTCCCCCTCGCGATCTGCCACCCACCATGCGCCGCATCTTCCTGGTCTTGCTCTCGTGCGCGGTGTTGCCGGCGCAGGTCCAGATCCAATCGGTCAGCGACGTGGCAGCCGCCCCGTCGCCGTTCGCCGGCCATGCGCTCTACGGCCATCGCAGCGGGGACCCGAAGCTGCGGCAGTGGGTGTTCGTGACGCTGAACGCGACGAGTCCTGGAGCCGCGACGCTCGAAGTCGACGACGGCACCGAGAAGGTGCAGACCCCGGTCACGCTGGTAGGGGGGATCGCGACCTACGTGGCCTACGGGGCCCAACGCTGGCCCGCGGCCAGCACGGCCAATGGCGTGGTCAAGGTGCTGGTCAGCGGCAATCCGGTGGACAGCAAGTCCGGCGTCACGCTGGGCTCGAGGCGGCCGTGGACGGTCCACCTCGTCTCCGACGTGTGTGACGACGACATCTGGGCGTTCAACACCAAGGCGGAGGAGCTCCAGGCCTCGACCCAGCTCTCGCGAGCCGAGTTGGACCGGATGGACGCGGACGACACGAACAACGTCGTCCTCCACGCGCGCAACAGCTACTGCGCGATCGCCTACCGCTTCGTCGAGGATCTCCTGGCCGCGTACCCGAGCGAGCTCAACCGCGTGAAGAAGCGGGGACAGGAGGGGCGGCTCGAGATCCAGCCGTTCCCATCCACGCCTCTCGGCGCCTCGCTCTCGTCCGCCGAAATCGTGCACTGGATGCTGCCGTGGCGGCGCATGGAGCGGAGCTGGCAGCTGCCCCCGGTCAGGGGCTTGAACTACCAGGAGTCCCTGTCGCTGCCCTGGGGTCTCGCATCCCTGCTGCACAACCTCGGCGTGGTCGGCGTCAGCTACTCGCCATTCCAATGGAGTGGCCCGCCGGTCGGGCCGCTCGAGTACTGGGAGGGACCCGACGGTTCGCGGATCCTCTGGCACCAGACCGTCGGGTACTGGGAGGCTTCCTACCTGCCCTGGGACCAGGTGCTCGCGAAGACCGGGAGCACCTACGAGCCCTTCGGTGCGAGCGTCTATCCCTGGTCGCAGTGCATCGTCTTCGGGACCTACGTCGATCTCTTCCCCGGGTCCTACACCGATGGCGGCCGGAGCGGACGCATCGCGCAGCTCGGCTGGGCGGCCCTGCAGGCGGCGCATCCCGGTGCCGAGTACCCGCGCATCGAATCGTCGACCCAGTCGCGCTTCTACGACGCGATCGCGGCCGAGCGCCTCGCGCATCCCGGCATCGATGCGGGGATCCCGGTGCGCAAGGGCGACTTCGGCGCCGACTGGGATGCATGGACCCTTGGCCTCGCAGCCTATGGCGCGAAGTGGCGGCAACTGCTCGCGACGCTCCCGGCCATGGACGCACTGAACGTGCTCGCCGAGAACGGCGCCCCCGGTCACTACCAGTCGATCCAGGCCCAGGCAGAGACCGCACACCGCGAGGTCGGCCGGCTCTCCGACCATGCCTGGGCCGGCAGCGACCTCACGAACCGGCGCGAGAACGCCCGCCTGCGCAAGCAATGGGCGAGCACGGCGGACCAGGCCGCGCGAGCCACGGTGGGTGCGAGCCTCGCGAGCCTCGGTTCGAAGCTCGCGACCGGGACGGATCCGGTGGTCATGTTCTTCAACAAGGAACTGTTCGCGATCGACACCCGTGGCTACGTGGATCTCGGCGCGGCCGGACTCGGCACCGGGCCCTACCGGGCGATCGACGTGGCGACTGGCAGTGAGCTGCCGGCGCAGACCAACACCGGGGGTGCGTCCCCGATGCTGGCAGTCGACGTCGGCACGATCCCGGCCTGCGGCTGGCGGCTGGTGCGCCTCGTCCCGGGTGCACCTTCGGAACCCAGCGTGATCGCCTGGGCGCATGCGCCGACCCCGCAGTCGGCGGTGCTCGATGCCGGTGGGTCCCGGATCCGCATCGATGTCGCGAAGCACCAGATCTCCAGCTGGACGTTCCAGGGGCGCGAGCTGCTCGTCCCTGGCAGATCGATCGGGATCGTCGGAGACGGGAGCACGGTCGTGCCGGCCATCACCGACGGCAAGATCACGGCGATCTCCGCGGGCGCGGTCCAAGCCACGGTCACGCTCTCCGGCACTGTCGGTGGGGTCGCCTACACCTCGCGTCTGCGCCTGGACTTGCGCGACGGCGGACTCGCCTGGGACGTGGACGTCGCCGGCAACCTCACGCTCGAGCGGGGTCCGCTCTTCCACGCCGGGATCGCGACCGGATCGGGCCAGACCTGGCTGCAGGGTCCGCTGGCGGTGTTCCGGGCCGGTCACGGGCCGAGTGGTGACCAGGTGCCCGGATCGCCCGTGGATTGGCACCAGATCGACCGCTTCCTGGACCTGGTCGGGAACGACGTCGGCATGGTCGTCTCGTCGTCCGACACGGGTGCCGTGTTCGTGGATGGCCTCTCGAGCTACTACCGCACGATCAAGGCCTCGGTGGCCTTCCCGCTCTTCGGGCGAGGTTGGGCCTCCTTCCCCCAGGAGAAGCTCGCCGATCAGAACGGTGAGTCCGCGCTGAGTTTCCGTTTCCACATGCTGCCGCACGGCCCCGGCTTCGACCCGATGGCCGCCTACCGGTTCGCCTCCGCGGTCGGCCGCCATGCGCCGCTCGCGCACGTGCTCCCGCCGTCGCAGCAGGGCGTCAACCGCCCGCTCTTCTCGGCCGCGTCGGTGATGACCGCGGGCGTGGTCGGGACTTCGCTCGGCATCTCGGAAGAAGGCCCTGCACGCGGCACCGCGCTGACTCTGTGGGACATCACGCTCAATTCCGCCGCCACCCGGCAGGTGCGGATCGAGTGCGATGGCATGGGTGGCATCGCCACCGGCAACCGCACCGATCTGCTGCAGCGGGATCTGTCGGGCGCTGCCAATGACTTCGTGCTCAATGGCGGGCGCGGCCAGCTGGCGATCAAGTCGCGCGGCCTCGCGGCGGTGCGCCTCGGCGTGGGGCAGGCCAATCCGACCCCGCCGGCGATCACCAGCGTGGTTCCGGCTGCGCTCGTGACCCTGGCTCCCGGCCGGACCGTGCGCATCGTTGGCAGTGACGTGGGTGCGGCGGTTGCGGTCCGGATCGGAGGCAAGTGGTACGGCAGGCTCAGCCGTGTCGACGCCGACACGCTCGACGTGCTGGTCGAGAAGATCGAGACCTTCGGCAATGCGACGGTCGAAGTGCTGGCGCCCAACGGTCTCAGCAATGCCTTCCCGATCACCGTGCAGGCGCCGACGCAGCCGCTGCTCGACGTCCAGCCCGCCGGCCTGGACCCAGGCC
>CAZSKV010000491.1:0-3420 GCA_964607495.1 uncultured candidatus Brocadiaceae bacterium | reverse complement strand
CGCGGCGACGGCGGCGACCGGAACGCGCAGCTCGTACCACGTGCCGGTCGCCTGGTTCGGATACTGAGGGGCAGCCCGCCTCACATCCTGCCGGCGTAGCTGCGCAACTCCGCGGCCTCCAGCAGGTCGTCGGCCTGCACTTCGTCGCGGTCGTCCAGGTCGGCGAGCGTGCGCGCAATCCGCAGCAGCCGCACGCGCGTGCGGGCCGACCAGCGGCGTTGGTGCAACAGTTCGTCGAGCAGGCGCAAGACTGTCTCGCCCGCTCGCACCGCGAGTTCGAGCTCGCGGTCGGCGAGGCGCGCGTTGCGCCGGCGGCGGCGCCGCTGGCGGGAGATCGCGCCGGCGACGCGCTCGGCGAGCACCGCGGTCGACCATTGCGGATCGGGCGGGGCGCGCAGGGTCGTGGGGGGGAGCGCTGGCACTTCGACCTGCAGGTCGAGGCGGTCGAGCAACGGGCCGGAGATGCGGTCGAGGTAGCGCTGGCGCTGCGGTGGCGTGCAGACGCAGGGGCGGGTCGGATGGCCGAGGTAGCCACAGGGACACGGGTTCATCGCCGCGAGCAGCAGGAACTCGGCCGGCATCGTGACCACCGCGCGCGCGCGGCCGATCGTCACCCGCCCGTCCTCGAGGGGTTGCCGCAGCGCCTCGAGCGCCTCGCGCCGGAACTCGGCGAGCTCGTCGAGGAAGAGCACGCCGTGATGTGCGAGCGTGACCTCGCCCGGGCGTGGCTCGGACCCGCCACCGAGCAGGCTCGTGGTCGAGCTGGTGTGATGCGGCGCGCGCAGCGGCCGGCCGAGTGGCGCCGGACGCAGCTGCGACTGGCTGGTGTGGATGCGCAGGATCTCGAGGGCCTCGCCGCGGTCGAGGCGCGGCAGGAGGCCGCCGATCCGCTGCGCGAGCGCAGTCTTGCCGGAGCCGGGAGGCCCGACCAGCAGCAGGTTGTGACCGCCGGCGGCGGCGACCAGCAGCGCGCGCTTGGGGGTCTCGTGGCCACGCACGTCGGCGAGGTCGGCAGTTGGCGTGTCCGCGCGCGCGAGCCCGGGATCCGGAGCGCTCGGCGCGATCGGGCACTTGCCGGTCAGGTGGGCGAGGGCTTCGGCGAGGTCGCGCACCGGGAGCGCGGCGAGGCCGGGGACCAGCGCCACGCGCGGGGCGTCGGCCGGCGCCACCAGCATCCTGGTGACGCCCCGGGCCCGCACCGCGATCGCGATCGCGAGGGCGCCGGGCACCGGTTGCACGCGGCCCGTCAGCTCGAGCTCGCCGTATGCCGCCAGCTGCTGCACCTGCGCGCGGGGCACGGTCCCGGCCGCGCCGGCGAGCGCGAGCGCCATCGGCAGGTCGAAGCCGCTGCCGCTCTTGCGGTGGCGGGCCGGCGTGAAGTTGAGCGTCGGGCAACCGCGCGGGTACGGGAGGTCCTGGGCTGCGAAGGCCCCGAGCACGCGGTGGAACGACTCCCGCACGCCAGCGTCGACGAGGCCGAGAATCCGCGGCTTCTCGTCGTCGGCGTGCAGCGTGGCCTCGATCGTGATCGGGATCGCCTCTACGCCATGGACCGCGCCAGTCATGACCTGGAACGGAGTCGCGAGTTCGAGTTCCATCCGATCTCCCAGAGCCACGGGCCCTGCAGCGATCACCTGCGAATCGGCACTTTCCTGTGGCGCGCGTGCGGCTACCGTTCTGGCGCGTGGCGACCCAGATCCTAGAGACGCTGCTGCTGCCCGAGGACGTGGCCAGCAAGACCCAGCTCTGCTGCCTCTCCTGCCGGCGGCGGCTCGCGACGATTCACGCCAACCAGCGCGCGATCGCCGACGAGCAGGGCGAGCGCTCACTCTCGGTCACGTTGGTGCCGGCGGAGGTGCGCGACTTCCAGCAGGGCCAGCGTTCGCTCGGGTTCCTCTGCGGCTGCGGCAAGCGGTCGGTGTTCCACCTGATCTGAAGCGCAGTTGGTCAGTAGCCGATGCTCGCCTCGAGCCCGTTCCCGACCACCAACCCGGCCGCGTTCACGCCAGCGTCTGCCGCGAGCAGCTGCACGTAGAACTTCGCCCCGAGCAGGCTCCGGTCGTCGGGGACCGGCACGCTCCAACTCCCGGCCCCGAATGCGTTCGCGTTGGCCGGCGCCAGGGCCTGCAGGCTCACGTGCAGCGAGCACCCGGGCATGCCGGCGAACCCGAGCGCGAGCGGCAGGCCATACGCGCCCCATTGCGTCCGGGAGCCGCCGAGCAGCAGCCACGCATTCGCGTTCGGCCGCAGGTTGTAGAAGTAGACGCCGAAGTTGCGCCCCGGTTGGGGCGGCATCGCGGGATTCGCGGTCAGCAGGGGCACGCCGGCGCTGCCTGCGCAGCCGCTGCCGAAGGCGAGGGTCGCGGCCTTGTGCACCGGCGCAGTGAAGATGCCGCGGCCGTGGGTGGCGGCGAGCAGCGTGGTCGAGCCGTGCAGGAACACGAGTTCGTCGACCGAGGCGTTGGCGGGCCCGTCGTTCGCGGTCGACCAGTGGGCGCCGCGGTCCTCGGTCGCGAACACGCCGACCTCGGTGCCGACGTAGAGCCAGTCCGGCTGGCTCGGATGGCGCGCGATCCCGTAGATCGGCGCGGGTGGCAGCGGGACGGGGCCGGCGCTGTGGATGTTCGCGAAGCTGGTGCCGCCGTTGGCCGTGCGCCAGAGGTTGTCGGTCGCGAACCCACCGAAGGCGACGTAGGCGATCTCGGGATCGGCGTCGTCGAGCAGGATGCGCGTCACATAGCGTTTCGGCAGCGGGTTGCGAGCCGCGTTGTCGTCGACCGCGGTCCAGGTCGGCGCCGCCGCCGTGCCGTTGCTGGTCTTCCAGACCTCGCCGTTGTTCAGGCCGATCCAGATCTTCGCGCGGTCGCTGCGGGCGATCGCGATCGACGAGAGATGGTCCGTGCCGGGGCCACGGATCGCGGTCCAGGCCGGGGTCGGCGCCTTGACGTTGCTCGTGCGCCAGAGCGAACGGCCGCCGGCCAGCATGGTGTTCGGATCGCTGGGGTCGAGCACGAAGGGGGCGATGAAGTTCGCGTTGTTGCCCGCGTCGGCGATGCCGTTCCAGATGTAGGCGGCCGAAGTGCCGGCATTGCTCGAGCGGTGGATCTGCAGGTTGATGTATTCGCCGTAGACGTACTTCGGGTCGGTGGGGTCGATCGCGCAGAAGCCACCGTCGCCGCCGAAGGTCAGCGCCGCACTCTGCGCGCCCGGCGCCAGCGTCAGCGTGCCGTTGTCCTGCGTGCCGCCGACGATCCGGCCCGAGGCCGCGTCCCCGGCGGCGCCGTAGAACTGCGTCGTGCGGTAGCGGAACTGCCGCGTGCTCCAGCCGGCGGTGGTGCTCGCCGTGTAGACGTCCTCGGTGCGGTGCACGCCGCCGTCGGTGCAGACGTAGAAGCGCTTGTCGCTGCTGCCGTCGAAGGT
>CAZSKV010000490.1:0-3968 GCA_964607495.1 uncultured candidatus Brocadiaceae bacterium | reverse complement strand
GAATCGGCTCGGTCCGAGCGGTCGCTGGATCCGGAGCTCTTTGTGGGCGAAGTGCAGCACCGTGCCGGGGTGCACCGCGACCAGGGCTTCGACGAGTGCGCTCGCGAGCAGGGCCTTTTCCTGCCGTCGCAGCTGCAGTCTGGCTTGCGCCCCCTCGGCCGCGGCCGCGGCCGCCGCGCGGCCGAGCTTGCCGCCGCTGACCGGCGGATCGCGCCGCACGACCGGGCGGGTCCTGCGGTGCTGATCGACGAGGGCGAGGATCGTCTCGCGGCGCTGCTGGCCCGCGTCGGCGAGCACGAGCACGGTCGGGATCGACGCCTCGGAGCCGATGACCTTCGCGCTGATCTGCTGCGCCCTGGTCGTGCCGCCGACCAGGGTGCCGTGACCGCGTTGGAGGTCGAGTGCCTGCGCTTCGATCGTGCAGTGGAATGCAGAATCGAGCACGTGCAACGTGCCGCCGCTGACCAGCTTCGCCGAGATCGCGTGATGGCAGCAGACCTCGCCGCCCGCCGTGACGCCACCCTGGGGCTTGCCGCTGACTGCGCCGGTGACGGTCACGTTGCCATCGGCTTCGACGAAGCCGCTGAACACCGAACCCTGGACCGTCACGTCGGCGGAGGCGCGGATCACGAAGTCCGGCTGCACGTCGCCCTTCACGATCACGCTGCCTTCCGCATCCAGGTTGCCGCTCTGGACCGTGACATCGCCGTCGTGCCGATAGCAGTCGGTCACGTCGATCGAGATGTTCGCGACCACGGTCACCACGCCGGCCCGGCGCGCGAGGACCGCGCCGTCGGCACGCACTTCGAGGCCCTTCCCGAGCCTGATCGGGCAGGGTCGTCCGGGTTTGGCCGCGACCGGGAGACCATCGACGGTCTTGCCATCGCGGCCACGGGTTGCCGGATGCAGCTTCGCGACCCGGGCGTGGGCCTGGACCGCGTGCAGCAACTCGCGCTGGTGGTAGTCGACGCTGCCGTCCGCCTGGGGCCGGCCGGGGAGCTGCGCGAGCGGAACGAGCAGCTCGAGCCGGGAGTCCGCGCCATCGCTGGCCGGCGTGCCGTGGGCGATCACCAGCTCGTGCACCGCGAAGGTCCCGTCCGCGAGCTTCGCCGCCAGGGTGTCGACCACGGCAGGATCGAGGCCGTACGTGACCTTCTTGGCGGCGAGCGCCGCTTCGAGCTCGGCCCGGCCCGCCGCCTGGCCGGCGGCGATACGGACCCTGGCTTCCATGCGGTCGCTCGAGACCGCGATGCTGATGCGTTCTCCCGGCATCTCCGCCAGGACTATCGGCGATCGTGGCGCCGCTGCCGCACGTTTCGCAGCGCGCGCAGGTAGCCGAGCGCGAGCGCGCGGTAACACCGCGCTCTCTGGCGCAGCCACACGTGTGCCCTACGCTTGACGGGCAGGTCGATCAACGCGATCCCCGGGATCACGACCAGGAAGCCCGGCACGACCGGGACCGGCCCCAGGATCAGCCCGATCACGACCAGCAGTACCCCGACGACGTTGCGAAGCACGCGGATGATCTTGGACTTGGCCACGGTGGAGACGCAGAGCGCGGGCTGGGGATCGCTGCATACTTTAGTCGCGTTGCTGATCGCGGCTGCCGGCGAAGTGATCGCGATCCTCTTCGTCGCGCGCGTGTCCACCCGCCGCGCCTCGCCCGCGGCAACGCTCACCTGGATCGTCGTGATCCTCGCGGCTCCTTGGCTCGGTCTGCTGCTCTACTACCTGCTGCCACGCAGCCTGCAGATGCGGCGGCTGCGCCGGCGCAAGGAGCGCCTTGCCTGGATCGAGGACTCGCTCGCCGAGCTGCTCGCGCCCCCCGGACCGGACGCGCAGCACCTCGGCCCCCTGGCGCGGCTGATCGAACGCCTCGACCCCGAGTCGCTGTCGGCGGGGAACCGCCTGCAGCTGCTCGAGACCGGCGCCGAATTCTTCGCGCAGGCCGCGGAGGCGATCGCCAAGGCGCAGCACTTCGTGCACTTCGAGGCCTACATCTTCCGGCCCGACCACACCGGCCGCATGCTGCTGCGCCTGCTGACCGAGGCCGCGGCGCGCGGCGTCGAGGTCCGGCTGCTCTACGACGCGCTGGGTTCGTGGTCGCTCAAGCGCCGCGATCTCGCCGACCTCGTCGCCGCCGGCGGCAAGGCCGAGCCCTGCATCCCGTTGCTCTGGCGGCGCCGCCCGTTCACCTTCAACCTGCGCAACCACCGCAAGCTGCTGGTGGTCGACTGCGCGGTCGCCTTCGTCGGCGGGCGCAACGTGGGCGACGAGTACGCGCAGGACCGCTTCGGTCCCAAGCGCCAGTGGCTGGACGCGATGCTCCGCCTCGAAGGCCCGGCGGTGCCGCGCCTGCAGCGCGTCTTCGTCGAGGACTGGTGCAACGCGACGCACGAGGACCTCGCGCGGCGCGAGTACTTCCCCGACGTCCCGGCCTGCGGCACCGACCGCGTCGGCGTGGTCGCGAGCGGTCCGGACCGGCAGATCAGCGGCCTGTACTGGGTCGTGTTCCAGCTGGTCGGCATGGCCGAGAAGTCGATCGACATCTCGTCGCCCTACCTCGTGCCGCACCAGACGCTGCTGACCTCGCTGCAGGTCGCATCCGGCCGCGGCGTGCGGGTCCGCGTGCACACGAACGGCCCATCGGCGGCCCACTTCGTGGTCTACCAGGCAGCGCGTTCCTTCTACCGCGACCTGCTCGACGCCGGGATCGAGCTGCACGAGACCCAGGGCGACTACAACCATGCCAAGATGGTGATCGTCGACGATGTGCGCGTCTTCGTCGGGTCACCCAACCTCGACATGCGCAGCACCGACCTGAACTTCGAGATCGGCGTGGTGACCGACAGCCCGCGCGTCGCGGCCGACGCGAAGGCGATGTTCCTCGCGCGCTGCGCGAAGGGCCGCGCGATCACGCTCGACAGCCTCTCGACCAGCTGGCCGCAGCGCCTGCTGCAAGGACTGGCCCGGCTGGTCTCCCCACTGCTGTGAAGGTCATCACCTACAACCTGCACAAGGGCCGGCGCGGCGGCCGCGAGATCCTGGTCGAAGCGGCGCTCGCCCTCGCCGCACGCGCGCCGGACGTCGTGTTCTGCCAGGAGGTGTTCCACGGCACCGACGGGGAGCTGGCGCAGGCGCAGGTGCTGACCGAAGCGCTCGGCCATGCCCACGTGTTCGCGCCGAACGCGTTCTACTCGCGTGGCTGTCACGGGAACGCGACGTTCACGAAGATGCCGGTCGCGAGTTCGGTCAATGTCGAGATGACCGAGTCCTTCTTCGAGCGCCGCGGCATGCTCTGCACCTGGTTGCAGCTGCGTGGCAGGCCGTGCGTGACGCTCAACGTCCACTTCTCCCTGACCGGACCGCAGCGCCGCCGACAGTGGTGGAAGCTGCTCGAAGCGCTGCCGGCCGATGCCGACACCCCCGTGCTCGCCGCCGGCGACTTCAACGACTGGAGCGGCTCGCTCGACCGGCGGGCCTGGAAGACCGGGCTGCTGCGCAATGCGCTCTGGGCGCTGCCGCACGCCGAGCGGCGTTCGTTTCCCGCGCGCACGCCGCTCTTCGCCCTCGATCGCGTCTACTTCCGCGGCCTCACGCTCCGCTCGGCGCAGATCCTGACCGGACTGCCCTGGTCCGGCCTCTCCGATCACCTGCCGGTCGAGGTGGTGTTCGAGTGACGGGCATCTAAGCTGGTCCGGCGCCAGATGCCCCGCTCTTCGCAGGCGCGGCCGTCCTCGCGTAGCTTCTCGAGGCCGGCGAGCAGCGAGCGGAGTGCGATCGGAAAGAGCTTCGGGTCGGCGTCCCAATAGACCTTGGGCACGAGCTGCTCGGCGGTGGCCGGCATCTCCGCGAGCGCGGCCAGCAGGCCGGACTCACGCTGCTGGCGGTGGCGAAGGTACTGGCGCACGAGGCGGTGTCCGTCCCGGGCCGCGGGACCGTGCGCCGGGTGCAGCGTGCCCATCGGC
>CAZSKV010000489.1:0-1991 GCA_964607495.1 uncultured candidatus Brocadiaceae bacterium | reverse complement strand
CGTGCCCTGCTCCGCCGGGACGCCCTCGTCCTGGTCCTTCACCCCGCGCAGCTCGGGGTGCCGCACGTGGTCGGACAGGTGGCTCACGAGGATCACCCCGTCCGAGAGGATCGCGGCGCGGCGGATCTCGTTCTGCAGCTCACGCACGTTGCCGGGCCACGAGTAGCCGAGCAGCGAGGTCATTGCGTCGGGGCTGACGCGCACGCGCCCGCCGGACTCGGGTTTGAGATCGTGCAGGAAGCGCAGCACCAGCTGCGGAACGTCCTCCATCCGCTCGCGCAACGGCGGCAGCTGCACCGGGAGCACGTTCAGGCGGTAGAAGAGATCCTCGCGGAAGTCGCCCTCGCGCACCATCTCCTCGAGGTTGCGATTGGTCGCCGTGATCAGACGCACGTCGACCTTGATCGTGTGCTGGCCGCCGAGCGGACGCACCTCGCCTTCCTGCAGCACGCGCAGCAGCTTCTTCTGCAGCTCGAGCGGCATGTCGCCGATCTCGTCGAGGAAGAGCACGCCGCCCGAGGCGGCCTCGAACATGCCCTTCTTGTTGCCGGTCGCGCCGGTGAAAGCCCCCTTCACGTAGCCGAAGAGCTCGCTCTCGAGCAGCGACTCGGGCAGGGCCGCGCAGTTCTCGGAGACGAACTGGGCGTGGGCACGCCTGCCCTGGCTCCAGATCGCGCGCGCGATCAGTTCCTTGCCGGTGCCGGACTCGCCGAGGATCAGCACCGGCGCGTCCGAGTCGATGTACTTGTCGAGCAGCGTGAACACCTCGCGCATGCGCCGGCTCTCGCCGACGATCTGCGGATACTCGTAGCGGTAGCGGCCCGCCCGCCGGCTCGCCGACAGCTCTTCCTTGATCTCTGTCAGTTCCTGCTTCTGCGCGGCGAGCTGGCCCTTGAGCTGTGCGTTCAGCGAGGCGATGCGCTCGAGCGCCTGCTGCAACTCCTGCTGCTTGCCGCGCAGCTGTTCGAGCGTGCGCGCGTTGTGGATCGCGAGGCCGGCATGGTCGGCGAGCGAGGTCAGGAGCTGCTGCTCGCGCTCGTGGAACACGTGCTGCTGCAGCCGGTTGTCGACGTAGAGCACGCCGACGATCGCGCCGCGGATGCGGATCGGGATGCAGAGCACCGAGCGCAGCTTGAGGTCGGCGACCGAAGCCAGGCCACGGAAGCGGTCGTCGTCCTGCGCATTGGTCGTCAGTTCGCCGACGCCGCTCTCGCGCACGCGCTGCGCGATCGTGCGGCTGATCTTGAACTCGGGGGACAGCACCTCCTCCTGCGCGAAGTTGCGCGCGACCTCGACCGTGGCCTGGTCGCCGCTGCCGAGGATCATGAACCCACGCTCGGCCGCGGTCAGCTGGATCGCCGCGTCGACGATCAGCGTCAGGAGACGGGTCAGGTCCTGTTCTTCGTTCAGCGCGCGCGCGATCCCCATCAGGGCCCCGACGTCACGCAAGGACTGCGGTCCCTCGCCGTGCCGGGTCTCTTCGCCGCCCTCGGGCTCGGCCGCCGGGAGCAGCACCTCGATGTGGGACGCACCGACCACGAACACGTCGCCGCTGCGCAGCTCGGCGCGCTCGACCGGCACGCCGCGCAGCTTCACGCGGTTCTGCGCGCCGAGATCGACGAGCGCGAAGCCGTCCGCGCGCCGCTCGATCCGGCAGTGCTGGCGCGACACCATCCGGTCGTCGAGGCGCAGGTCGTTCTCCTTGCTGCGCCCGATCGTGACCTGGTCCTGCCGGAACGTGTGGGCGGTCGTCGTGTCGCCCTGGCGCACGATCAGCTGGAATGAGCCTTGGTCCATCGCAGGCAGCTATCCTACGAGCCGTTCATGGTCACACCCAGGAGACCGGGCCCGCGTCTGCGCCACCTCGAGTTCCACCCGAGTGAACACGCGGGGCAGCGGGGCCTCCTGCTGCGCGACCCGCTCGGCATCGCCGCGGAGGCCTTCGTGCCCGAAGGCCTGATCCCGCTGCTCGCGCGTTGCGATGGCAAGGC
>CAZSKV010000488.1:0-9286 GCA_964607495.1 uncultured candidatus Brocadiaceae bacterium | reverse complement strand
ACGACGATCTGCTGGGGGCCTATGGGCACCACTGGCTCGGCGAGTCGCGGCCGGTCGTGCCGCCACCAGCAGGAGTCCCGACGGAGCTGGAACTGCTGCAGGCCCTGGCCGCCCGGGTCGGGATCGCCGCGGCGATGGCCGGGAGTGCCGAGGATTGGAAGCGCCGCCTCCTGGCACCGGTGGCCGGCAAGGGTGCCGCGCTCGAGGACCTGCGCCGAGGCCCGGTGCGCAATCCACTCGCGGGCGCGCTCCGCTTCCCCGACGGCAAGGTGCTGACTCCATCGGGACGGGTGCGGCTCTTGACCGAGGCCCCGCCTGCGCCTGCCCCGGACCCGGAGCATCCTCTCTGGCTCTTCTCGAACTCCACCCTCGAGAGCCAGGCCTCGCAATGGGTGGGCGAAGGTCTCGGTGACCACACCTGGGTCGCCGTGCACCCCGATGTCGTGCCGGGGGCAGTGGCCGGTCAACTGGTGACCGTCACCAGCGACCTCGCTAGCCTGCGCGCCGTCCTGCGGCTCGATCCCGAGCAGCGGCGCGACGTGGCGATCATGCCCAAGGGCGGCCATTTCGACCGCGGCCAGTCGGCCAACGCGCTCATCCAGGCGCGGGCCACCGACTTGGGACTCGGCGCCGCCTACCTCGACTGCCGCGTGAGGATCCGTTGGCCCGGCTGACCGGAACGCACATCTACACCTTTGCGAAGTGCCCGCGCGCGGTCGCGCTCGACCTGCACGGCGACCCTGCGCAGCGGCGGGAGCTGACCGCGCACGAAGCGCAGCTGCTGGCGCGTGGCCGCGAGCACGAGGTGCGGGTCGTCGCCGGCCTGGGGTATCGCCAACCCGAGTACCCGGAGCGGGACTTCGTGGCGGGTGCGGCGGCGACCCTCGACTTGCTGCGGGCGGGAGTCGCCGGCGTGCACCAGGGCGTGCTGCTCGACGGCGCGCGGCTGGGCATCCCCGACCTGCTGCGGCGCGAAGCGGGCCCGTCGAGCCTGGGTGACTGGCATTACGTGGTCGGCGACGTCAAGTCGAGCAAGCACGCGCGCAGCGACCAGCTGTTGCAGGTCGCGTTCTATTCGCACCTCCTGGGTCGCGCGCAGGAGCGGGACCCGGAGTATGGCTACCTGCTGTTGAAGGACGGGCGCGAGGAGCGCTTCGCGCTCGCGGACTACGCCGAGACGATCGACGAGGTGCTGGCCGGGGCCGAACGGTTGCTGGCGCCCGAGACGGCGGCGCGGGAGCGGCCGTTCTGGATCCGTGCGTGCGGGTCCTGCCGCTGGTCCGAGATCTGCGCGGCCGAGCTCGAGGCCAAGGACGACCTCGCTCTGTTGCAGCGGATGACGCGCGGCCTGCGCACGGTGCTCGAAGGCGCCGGCGTGACCACCTGTGCCGCGGCTGCGCAGATGGCGACCGAGGCCGTCACCCGCCGCACGCACCTGGAGGCGCCGCTCGTGCGTCGCATCCGGCGGGCGGCCGAAGCCCGCTGCGCCAAGAACCTGCTGCCCGAACCGAGGGGCCGCCAGAACCCTCTGGGCGCCGCCGCGATCGTGCACCTGGAGCACGATGCCTTCGAGGAGCGCGTGCGCTGGTTC
Source organism: uncultured candidatus Brocadiaceae bacterium (assembly GCA_964607495.1). Lineage (GTDB taxonomy): Bacteria > Planctomycetota > UBA1135 > UBA1135 > UBA2386 > CAZSKV01. Next base: position 7,695 of record CAZSKV010000488.1, on the reverse strand, counting down.
GGCGTGCTCTGCCCGGCCCACGAAGGGGGAGAGGTCTGGAGTGTGGCGCCGGATGTGGCCGCGGCCGAACTCGAGGCGTTCCTGACGCTGATCCGCCGCGTGCCCGAGAACTACGCGCTCGCCCACTACGGTCCGACGCTGCCGAAGTGGTTCGCGCAGGCCTGCGACCGGCGCGCCGGCGTGGACGCGATCGAGCATCGCTTCGTCGATCTCGCGCCGCGGTTCCGCGGCGCCGCGGTGTTCCCGGGGCCGGTGTTCGATCTCGCCGGGCACGTGCGCTTCGGTCTCGCCAAGCCGCACGCCGCGAACGGCCCGGACGAGTTGCTCGATCTCGCACGGCTGCGCCGTAGGCTCCTCGACGACCAGGATGGATCTGTCGTTCGAGCAGAGGCTGCTCCGATTCCTCGCGCGTGAGGAAGAGGGCGAGCGCAAGAGCTACCGCGACCTGCATGCGCTCTCGGTCGAGGACCGCGTGCTGGAGGGCGAGTGCATCATGGACGCGACCTGCGTCGCGGCCGACGGTGCGGGCTTCACGTTGCGGGTGGCGGAGAACCTCTCGAAGTTCCGCGCCGGCGACGCGGTGTGCGTCGGCGATGGACTCGATCTCGACGCCGCCGTGCCGCTGGTCTACGAGAGCTATGACGCGAACTCGCACGCGCTGCGCCTGGGCTTCGATCCGTTCGCGCGCGGCGAGGCGAAGGAACTGCGGCTCGGCGGCCACTACTGTGTCGATCGCCGGCCGCTGGGTCTGCGCGGCCGGCTGCAGGAGTGCGTGCGCGAGGCGTTCCGGGTTCCGGCGATCCGCGAAGCGCTGCTCGGCAGCTCTCCGCCGGGGCGTGACGCGCAACGATTCGCGCGCGCCGAGAAGGCCCTGGCCGCGCGCGGGTTGAATCCGGCACAGGTGCGCGCCGGCGCGGCGGCGATCGCGACCGAGAGCCTGGCCCTGGTGCAAGGGCCTCCGGGCACCGGCAAGACCGCGCTGCTCGCCGAGGTGCTCGCGCTGCTCTGCGGCGCCGGCTGCCGGATCGCGCTCTCGGCCTTCACCCACCGCGCAGTCGACAACGCGCTGCGCATGCTGCGCAAGGTCGACCCCGGGCTCGCGCTGATCAAGCTCGGCGGCGGCGAACCCGACCCCGAGCTCGCGGCGGCCGGCGTGCGCTTCCTGCGGCCCAAGGGCTGCCGTCTGCCGGAGCGCGGCGTCGTGGTCGCCGCCACCTGCTTCCAACTGGCCAAGCTGCCGCCGGACACGTCGTTCCACTACGCGGTGTTCGACGAGGCCGGCCAGCTGCCGATCCCGCACGCGCTCGCGGGCATGCTGCTGAGCAGGCGCTGGCTCTTCTTCGGGGATCACGCGCAGCTGCCGCCGGTGATCACGGCCGACCATGGCGATGCCGAGGTCACGGCATCGGTGTTCGAGCACCTGCACGCGCGCTACGGCAGCGAGCTGCTCGACCTGAGCTACCGGATGAACGACGGCATCTGCGGGCTCGTGAGCGCGCTCTTCTACGCGGACCGGCTGCGGCCCGAACCCCTGGCTGCGACGCGGCGCCTGCCGTTCGTCCCTGGCGGGGCGCTCGACGAGGTGCTGGACCCGGCGCACCCGGTCGTGCTGGCCCGGATCGATCACCTGCAGCCCGGCCAGCGCGCGATCGAGGAGGCCAACCTCGCGGCCGATCTCGTCGCCGAACTCGTGCGGCGGCACGGCGTGGCGCAAGAGCAGATCGCGGTCGTCGCGCCGTTCCGGGCGCAACTGCGCGCGATCCGCACGGCGCTGCAGAAGAAAGGCGTCCCGCGCGACGACGCGGTCGTCGTCGACACCGTCGAGCGCATGCAGGGCCAGGAGCGCGACGTCGTGATCCTGTCGTTGACGGCCGGCGATCCCGACAGCCTCGCGCACCGCGCCGCGTTCTTCTACTCGACGAACCGGCTGAACGTGGCCCTGTCGCGCGCCCGGACCAAGGTGGTCGTGATCGGTTCTGCGAGCGCGTTCGCGGCCTTGCCCCAGGATCTGCCGAGCCTGCGCGCGGCGACCGTGTTCCGGCGCCTCTACCGCCGCGTGCCGCAGGTCGATCTGACGCGGGTCTACAGCTGAGCCGGCCGGACTCACCAGGCCCGGTAGATCGCGATCCCGACGTAGATCACGAACAGCAGCACGCCGAGCAGCGAGCCCAGCACGAGCACGCCGAGCACGTAGCGTGGGCCAGGCTTCATGAGCGCCCGATCAGCCGCACGAATGCCGCCTCGTCGAGGATCGTCTTGTTCTGCGCCCTGGCGGCGTCGGCCTTGCTGCCGGCATCGGTGCCGATCACGACGTGCGTGACCGCCTTCGTGATCGAGCTCGCAGTCTTGCCGCCGAGTGCCTCGACGTGGTGCTTGGCTTCCGGGCGCGACAGGGTCGTGAGGCCGCCTGTGAAGCAGAACACGGTGCCGGTCAGCTTGCCCTGCTTGCGCTCCGGCGTGGTGAGGCGCAGGCCCGCGGCCTGCGCGTGCGCGAGGAAGCTCTGCGTTCCCGGCCGCCGCAGGAAGTCGTGGATCTGCTGCACGACCTTGTCGCTCTTCTTGTCGCGGCCGAGCCCGGCGAGCAGCTCCTCCTTGCTGGCCTCGACGATCCGCTCCAGCGATCCGAGACGCTCGGCCAGCTCCTGGGCGAGCTTCTCACCGACACCGTGGATGCCGAGCGCCATCAGGAAGCGCGCGAGGTCGGTGTGCAGCGCGGCCTGGATCTGGGCCGCGAGCTGCTCGAACTTGCGTTCACCCCAGCCCTCGAGCTCGAGGATCTGCGCCTTCTTCGCCGGCAGCGTGAACAGATCCTCCGGCTTGCGCAGCAAGCCGGCTGCGAGCAGATCCTCGACACCCTTGGGGCCGAGTCCCTCGATGTTCAGCGCGTCCCGCGAGGCCATGTGCACGATCCGGCCGGCGACCTGCGCCTCGCACTCGAGGTTGCCGCAGTAGAGGAACTTGCCCTCCTCCTCGAGCGTGCTGCCGCACGAGGGGCACTTCCGCGGCGGCACGGTCGGGTGCGAGCCCTTGGGTCGCTTGCCGAGGTCGACGCGCACGACCTCCGGGATCACGTCGCCGGCGCGTTCGACTTCGACGAGATCGCCCGCGCGCACGTCCTTGCCGGCGAGCAGATCCCAGTTGTGCAGCGTCGCGCGCCGCACGGTCACGCCGGCCAGCTCGACCGGTTCGAGATCCGCGACCGGCGTGACCACCCCCGTGCGGCCGACCTGCGCGAGGATCGCGCGCACGCGGGTCAGCGCCTTGCGCGGCGCGAACTTGTAGGCAAGGCACCAGCGCGGACTGCGCGCGGTGCGGCCGAGGCGCTGCTGCTTCGCGAGGTCGTTGACCTTGGCGACGATGCCGTCCATCTCGTAGGCGAATCCCTCGCGCCTGGCCTCGAGCTCGTCGCGGTAGGCGAGGACGGCCTCGATCGAGGGCACGACCCGGAACTCGTCCGGCGTCTTGAACCCGAACTCGCGCAGCCGCGCCGAGAGCTCGGCGTAGGTGCGCGTCTCGAGGCCTTCGACCAGGCCCGTGCCCCAGCAGATGAACTCGAGCCCGCGCCGCGCGGTCTCGTTCGGGTCGAGTTGCTTGAGCGAGCCAGCGACTGCATTGCGCGGGTTGCGGAACGGCGTCTCCGTGGTCGTTTCGCTCTCGCGCCGCAGGGCCTCGAACGCGTCGCGCGAGAGGATCACTTCCCCACGCACTTCGATCCGGCGCGGAAAGGGGCCCTTGCCGAGCATCTGCAGCGGCAGGTTGCGGATCGTGCGCAGGTTCTGCGTGATCTCCTCGCCCTCCTCGCCGTCACCGCGCGACAGCCCGCGCACCAGTACGCCGCGCTCGTAGAGCAGGTTGGCCGACACGCCGTCGAGCTTCGGCTCGACGGTGTATTCCACCTGCGCATCGGCCGGGAGGCTCAGGAAGCGCTTGATGCCCTGGTCGAACTCGAGCACCTCCTCCTTGCGCATCAACGAGTCGATCGAGAGCATCGGCGTGCCGTGCTTCCGGGTCGCGAAGCCTGCCCCGCGCGCGAGCGGCGCCCCGACGCGCTGCGTCGGCGAGTCCGGCGTCACGAGCTGCGGGTGCGCGCGCTCGAGATCCTGCAGCTCGCGATAGAGCGCGTCGTACTCGCTGTCGGTCAGCTCCGGCTTGCCGAGGTTGTAGTAGAGGTGGTCGGCCCGGCGGATCTGGCGGCGCAGCTCAGCGAGGCGGTCGGCGACGGTCACGCGGGAGAATCCTAGTGTGCGGGCCGGCTGCCGAAGAACGGCTCAGAACGGAACGTCCTCGTCGACCGGACGCTTGCCCGGGCCCGTGGCCGGCCGGTCCGGCCGCTTGCCGACCGGCCGGTAACCGTCGTACGGCACTTCGTTGCGGCGGATCACGCGCCCACCGGCGTCCCGGTACTCGGCCGGCCGGATTTCTACGAGCACCTCGCGGCCGTCGAGGTCGGTGGGCTCGAGGTTGACCTTGCCCTGCGCGGGCATCCCGAGCGCGTCGAGCACACGGCGGACGCGCGTGCGGCCGCGCTGGCTGAACACGAGGTTGTCCCAGGCCGCATGCCGGCCGACGTATTCGCCCTCCCCGACGACGAGCCGGATCGCCCACAATGGGTCGCCGCCGCGGGTGCTACGCTGCCGCACCTCCGCGATGCGGCACACATAGCTTCCGGCAGGAATGGTCACGTAGTCGTTGGTTTCTTCGGTCGCGTCGAAATCGAGTTCCATGTGCTGTACCTCTTGGTGATGGCCTCCACGTGACCAGAGCCATGCACGCGCCGACGATCACCACGACAGAACCGCTTTTTCACGCGAGCTGGGAGCAGCAGGCCGGGGTGCACTACGAGAACTTCCCGGTCGGGTCGCTGCTGGTGCCGCGGCGCCTGCGGCCCCACGTCCACCGGATCTACGCCTTCGCGCGCCTCGCCGACGATCTCGCCGACGAGCAACGGGATGCCGCGGCCCTCGCCGAGTTCCGGGCGCGCTTCACGGCCCACCTCGAGGGGCGCGCTGCCGACGTGCCGCTCTTCGTGGACCTCTGTGCCTCGATCCGGGAGCTCGCCCTCGAGCCGCAGCTCTGCTTCGACCTGCTGGACGCGTTCGCCCAGGATCTGCGCGACAAGCGTCACAGCGAGGCGAGCCTCTTCGCCTACTGCCGGAAGTCCGCTGATCCGGTAGGCCGGCTCGTGCTGCGTGTGTTCGGCCACCGCGATCCGGCCCTCGATGCGCTCAGCGACCAGATCTGCACGGGGTTGCAGCTGCTGAATCACCTGCAGGACGTGCGCGAGGACCTGCAGGAGCGCGACATGATCTACCTGCCGCAGGAGGATCTGCGGCGCTTCGGGGTCGCCGAGCAGGATCTGTGCGCCCCGCGCGCGACGCCGCAAGTGGTCGCGTTGATCGCGCACTGGGATCAGCGCTGCGCCGCGCTCTTCGCGGCCGGCTTCCCGCTCTGCGCGCGCGTGCGCGGCCGCTTGCGCCTCGAGCTGCGCGCGATCCTGCACGGCGCCGCCGCGGTGCTCGCCGGCCTGCGTGCCTGCGGTCACGACGTGCTGGCGACGCACGTGCGGCTGACCCGGTGGCAGAAGCTGCGGGCCCTCGTCCGGGCGCTGACGAGTTCGCAGCCGCCACGGGAGTTCGGATGAACGGCCAGCTCGACGCCTTGCCCGCCGAGATCGCGAAGCGCTCGGGTTCGAACTTCCTGGTCGCGTTCGCCCGCCTCGAGCCAGCACGCAAGGCCGCCCTGACCGCGATCTATGCCTTCTGCCGTGTCGTCGACGACGCGGTCGACGACGCGCCCGACGCCGCGCAGGGCGCGTGCCGCCTCGCTGCCTGGGAGGACGAGCTCCGCCTGATCGAACGCGGGCAGCCGGCGACCGCGATCGGGCGCGAGGTCGCGCGCGCGATCGCGAACTTCGGCGTCGATCCCCGGCACCTGCGCCGCGTCGTCGAGGGTGTGGCCGAGGACCTGCGCCCGCACCGCTATCCGGACCTGGCGGCGCTCGAGGAGTACTGCGCGAAGGTCGCCTCCGCGGTCGGTCTCGCCTGCCTGCCGGTGTTCGGCGCCACGGGCGCCGAGCCCTATGCCGACAGCCTCGGCAAGGCCCTGCAGCTCACGAACATCCTGCGCGACCTCGTGCCCGACGCGACGCTCGGGCGGGTCTACGTGCCCGATTCCGTGCTGCGCGCGCATCAGGTCGAGGCAGCCTGGCTCGATGGCCAGGGCCCCGCCGCGGCCTACCGGGTCGATGGTCCGGTGCACGGGGTCGTGCGCGAGCTCGCGGCGGCGGCCCACGCGCACTTCGCGGCCGCGGCCGCGACGTTTCCGCGCGGAGAGGCCGCGCGCCTGCGCGCCCCGCAGGTGATGGCCGCGGTCTATCGCGACCTGTTGCAGCGCGTCGAGCTGCGCGGCGGCGACCTGCGCCAGCCACGGCCGCGCGTGCCGCAGTGGAAGAAGCTCTGGCTCGCCTGGACGGCCGCTCGCGCATGAGTCGTGCGCTCGTGCTCGGAGGCGGCGTGGCCGGCATCACCGCGGCGTTCCTGCTGCGCGATCGCGGCTACGAGGTCGAAGTGATCGAGTCGCACGGCTGGCTCGGCGGGCGCGTGTTCTCGTTCCCCGACAAGCGCCTGGGTGGCGAGGTCGACAACGGGCCGCACGTCGTGCTCGGCTGCTATCGGCACTTCCGGGCGCTGCTGCAGCGGCTGGGCACGGAAGACGCGTTCGTGCGCAGCGAGCGTCTGGAACTGCGCTACCGGCTGCCCGGTGGCGGCACGACGCGGCTGCGCGCGCCCTTCGGCTGGCCGCGGCTCGGCTTCGCCGAACGCCTGCGCTTCGCGCTCGGGATCGCCGCCGCGCTGCTGCCGGTCGCCGAGCGCCTCTCGTTCGCAGACTGGCTCGCGCGCTGGCGCCAGCAGGGCGCGCCGCGCCGCTACCTCTGGGACCCGCTCTGCCTCGCGGTGATGAACGGCCGGCCGGAGCAGGTCTCGGCCCGGCTCTTCCTCGCGACCCTGCGCCAGGCGGCCCGCGGCGGCGCGGCCGCGCTCGCGATCTGGCATCCGGCGCGACCCTGGAGCGAGATCGTCGGCAAGCCGGCGTTGAGCCGCCTCTGCGCTGCTGGCGTCACGGTGGCGCTGACGACGCGCGTGCAGCGGATCGTGGTCGAGGGCGGCCGGATCACCGGGCTCGAGCTCTCCGGTGGGCGCACGCGCGCCGTCGCCGCCGCCGAGACCGTCGTCTCGGCGCTGCCCTGGCACACCCTCGCGAGACTGCTGCCGCCCGAGCACGTGCCGCAGGTCGCGCGGGTCGCCGGCTCGACCCTGGTCAACGTCTGCTTCCGCGGCCTGGGTCTGCCCGACGAGGGACCGCTGGTCTGCCTCGCGGACGGCGACCCCTTCCACTACGTCGTGCGCCGCCCGGGCGACCCCCCCGACTGCCTGACACTGATCGCGGATGCGGCTGGCGGCCTCGACGGCCAGACGATCTCGGCGATCGAAGCCACGGCGCGCGCGCAGCTCGCGCGCTTCTATCCGGGCGCCGACGTCACGACGGGTGCCGTGCGCGTGACGCGCGAGGCCAACGCGACCGCGCTCTGGGCGCCGGGCAGTGCCGGTCTGCGGCCCGCGGCAGGCCCGCTCCCGGGCCTCGCGAACTGCGTGCTCTGCGGCGATGCGACCGCGACCGGGCTGCCCTCGACCTTGG
>CAZSKV010000487.1:0-5575 GCA_964607495.1 uncultured candidatus Brocadiaceae bacterium | reverse complement strand
CGGAGCTTGCGGCAGCAGGGAAAGGGAGAACAGGGTCAGGCTGAGCGTGGCCGACATCGGGCGCGAACTCCTGGACGGATTCAGTCGTTGATGGACGGTTCGGGGCGGGGGGACGCCGCGAGCCAGGTGCGGAAGTCTTCGTAGCGGCTGGCCGCGAGACCGGTGGCGCGCAAGTAGGAGCGGGCGTGGTGCAACCACTCGCTGCCGGCGAGGCCCGTCCGCGGGAGCCAGGACGTGGGTGTGCGCCGCGCCAACGCGTAGGCGGCGGCCAGGGCCTCGTCTCGGTTCGGCTCGGCGAGCAGGAGCGCGAGCGCGTCGTTGCCGACTTCGCTCTCGCCGGGACAGGCTGCGAGCGCATGGATCGCGCGCAGCCGCTGTTCGCCGTGGCGCGACGTGCGCAGTTCCGCGGCGAACTCGGCCGCGAGTCTGGCCGGCGCGCGATGCAGCCATTCGCGGAGCAGCCGCTCCGGGTCGGTCAGGGTGCCACCGATCGCGAGTTCACGCCAGCACTCGAGCAAGGGCCCCGCCTCGCCGCGGGCCGCGAAGCCGCGGCCGACCGCGAGCCGCAAGCGCTCCTGCTCGACCGCCGCGCGCCGCAGGGCCAGGTCGAGCGCGGGATCTGCGAGCCGGTGAGCCGCGACCACGAGCGCTTCGTCCGCGGCGCCGCTGCCCAGGCGCTGCGCGACGCGCGGCGGGAATCCGGGTACGCGGCGCGCGACCTGCACCAGGTCAGCGACCGCGGTCTCGGGGCCGCTCAGGATGCCGCAGAGATCGGCCAAGGCGGAGTGGCTGCGCGCCGACGCCAGCCGCTGCACCGCGAGGTGGCGCTGGATCAGCGCATGCAGGGCTCGCGCCGACAGGTCGGCGGCCTCTCCGCTCGCAAGCGGTGGGACGGAGCGACGCAGGATCCTGACCGCCGCGTCGAGCGATACCGGCGTCGGCTTGCGGCCGCTGCCGCGCAGTGGCGGCAGCGGGTGATCGGGCAGCTCCACGCTGAGCTCCGGGCCCGACGCGACGCGCGCGACCGGCGCGGCGCTGGCGGGAACCTCGCGTTGCTGCCATGGCGCCAACCAGAGCAGGGTCAGGATCAGGCCGATGCCCGCCGCGGCCAGGGCCCGGGTTCGTGCCGGCCGTCGTGGCGGGAGCTGAGGCGTTGCCGGCGCCGCGCGCAGCGCGCCGAGCCACCGGTTGGCGTCGGCTGCGGACAGCTGCACCGCCGAGCTCTGGGCGATCAGGGCATCGAGCCGCCGGCTGCGCGCGGCCGCGAGCCGGCATGCGGCGCAGTCTTCGCTGTGCCGGGCGACCGCTGCCGGGTCCCGCACGCTCCCGATCTCTCCATCGACGAGCAGGGCCTGCACGTCGGCATGCCATGGGCAGCGCTCGCTCATGGCTCCAGGTACCTCCCGAGCCGCTCCTCGACCTTGGTACGGGCCGCCAGCACGAGCATGCGCGCTGCCCCAGTGCTGCAACCGAGCACCTCGGCGATCCCCTGGTAGTCGAAACCCTCGACCGCGCGCAGATGCAACGCCGTCCGCTGGCGCGCGGGCAGCCGCTCCATGGCCTCCTGGATCCGCTCGACGAGCTCGCGGCCGATGGCCGAGTCCGCGGCGCTCGCCTGCAGGTTGTCCGGTACCTCGAGTCCAGCCAGGGACCCGGCACGGTCGCGGCGTTGCCAGCGCTGGGGTTCCTGGTGCAGGTGGATCTCGATCCGGAACAGCCAGGTCTTCAGGCTGCTGCTGCCCCGGAAGCCGCTGAGACCCTGGAAGGCGCGGAGCAGGGTCTCCTGCAGCAGATCCTCCGCCCAATGGACGTCCCCTGTGAGCCGCCGCGCCATGGCCAGGAGCGCCGCCACATGGGGGCGCAGCAAGTGCTGGCAGGCCTCGTGGTCACCCGCCTTGGCGAGCTCCAGGAGCGCGAGCTCCTCGGCGCTCCACCGGGGGCTGGTGTGTCGGGCCGCGACTTCGGGGTCCATGCGACGCTCTAGACCCAGGAGGTGGGTGGGTTGTCAGGCGGAATCTGCAGAACTTCGCTCACCGCAGGCTGCCACCCAAGGCGCCGTAGTATTGGGCCCAGAACCCCACGATGACCCGGATGGCGATCGCGAAGGCGACCAGGGTGGCGAGCCCGGTGGCCAGCCCGACCAGCCGGCGGGCCCGCAGGGTCAGGGTCTCGGTGCGCCGCTGCACGAGGCGGCGCAGCGCGCCCTCGAGGTCGCCGGCCCGCTCGCCGGAGGCCAGGATCGACCAGGACTCGGCAGAGACTGCCCCCGCGCTCTGCAGTGCGGATGCCAGTGGCTGACCGGCGTGGACCAGGCTGGCCGCGCCCACGAGTTGCACCCGGGGCCCGACCAGAGGGCAGGCGCGCGCGGCCTCGGCCTGTGCCTCGGGCAACAACACTCCCGCCGCGTAGAGCCCGAGCAGTGCCTGGAGATAGGGGAGCTCGGCCAGGTCCTGCAGCAAGCCGCCGATCACGGGGATGTTCTCGAGTTGCGCTCGGCGCAAACGCAGGCACAGTCCCATCGCGCCGAGTCCCACGACTGCGACCAGGATCCCGATCGTGAGCAGGGTTCCGCCCCAGCTTCGTCCTGTGATCACACCGAGCAGGACGTCGACCGTGACCGCGGCCGCGATCAGGAACACCGGATAGATCAGTCGTCCCGCGAGCTGCAGCACGAGACTGGCGCGCAGCTCGCGAGCCGCTGCGCGTTCGGGCAGCGCCTCGGCCAGACGGCCACTCTTCTCCGCGGCCTGCAGCACGCAGCGCTCGGTGCGGGAGAGCTGGACCGGTTCGCGCTCGAGGGCGGCAACGATGGTCCCGGCATCCGCCGTGAAGCGCGGCAGGGCGATGGCCAAGGGGACACCCGCCGCCAGCGCGCTCGCGAGATCGCGCATCCGCATGGCAACAGCCTGGTCCCGATGCGGCAGCGGCAGCATGGCGGGACACTATCACCCCTGCCGGAGATCTGGTAAGCCACGCCCGTGAGCCAAGATGAACGCTATCTGACCCGCTCCGATCCGACCCTGGTCCGCGTCAGCGAAGCCTCGCTGCGACTGCTCGCTGGACTGGTGCCGAAGAAGACCCTGCTCGAACTCCAGGAGGTCGTGCGGACTGCGAGCGGCGCATACCCCTGGGAGCAGGTGGTGGATGCGATCCTTGCCTTTCCCTGCCACCAGGAAGAGCTAGTCCAGCAGGGGTTGCGGGCGCAGCGGGACTGGGTGGTACGGGGCGGGCGGGAGACGCCCGGCAAGAGCCTTTCGGCCCATACCAAGACCTTCCTGGCGCAAATGCTCGTGCGCATCCTGATGTTCGGCTTGTACCTAGGCGTTGTGGCTACGGCGTTGGTCATCCTCAAGATGCGGTGGCCGAGTGTGGACATCTATTCGGTGATCCCTTGGCTGAGGGAGCACGCGCCGATGCTCTTTCCACCGAAATGAAAAAGCTTGTGGAGGGGGTGTTGAAACTTCCCAGGCCCCAGGCATGATCTGGGCACTCGCCGGTGAGCCTCCGGCGCGTTGTTCTCTGTCAACCTTCGATTCGTGTGCGTCATCGAACGTGAGTCGCCCGCCTGCGGCTCGTGCTGAGATGGCGATCGTGACACAACCGTGGGACCGGCTGCGGGGTGGAGACGATTTTCCCCCTCCCTAACCGCCCTCTCCATTCCACAGCCCACTCCCACATTCCAGGCCTGAGCGCTGACCCGCTCAGGCCTGATTTTTTTTGCCGACGCACCTCAGCGTCGTGTCCAGGCCGGCGACCAGGCAGGCGGACCGCGGGATGGGGGTCCCCAGCCTGGATCGGGTCTGCGAATCCCGACGTGACGCATCCGACACGAACCGGGCAGGGATCGTGAGAGTGATTCCCGTGACCCTGCCGGGTAGCTAGCATCCGATCCCATGGCCAACCCTGGATTCCGCACAGGCGGCGGAGGCGGCCCGGGATCGCAAGGCTCGGGTCCAGGCGGTGGCGGAGGCCTTGGCGGCAGCGGCCTGCCGGGTTCTCCGTTCTCGCAGGCTCAGATCCTGCACCTGATGAAAGCCGAGTTCGCCCGGGCGCGGCGGCATGGCCTGCCGCTGGCCTGCCTGGTGATCCAGATCGACCGGATCGCCTTCCTGGCCGACTACCACGGCCTCGACCTGAAGTCCCGACTGCTCAAGGAACTGGGTCGGCTGGTCAGCGAGAAGACGCGCGGCGCCGACAACCTGGGCCTGATCACGGACGACCGCTACCTGCTGCTGTTGCCGCACACCACCGAGGCCCAGGCCGAGGTGGTGGCAGAGCGCATCCGCTGCACGTTCGCCGAGCTCGTGGTCGAGTCCCAGGGCGTCCGGATTCCGACCACGCTGAGCCTCGGCGCCGCGGCGGCCGACCCGCAGACTCTCTTCTTCGATACCCTGATCTCGCAGGCCGAGGTGGCGGCCGAGTGGGCGGCGGGCGCAGGTGGCGACCAGACCGTTCCGTTCCAGCGCGACCGCTACCTCAAGCTGCATCCCGAGGGGGGGCCGGCCGAATCCGGGTCCAGCAAGCCATGAAGATCCTGTTGGTGGAGGACGAGAAGACGATCGCCATCACGCTCGGCGACGATCTGCGCGCTGCCGGGCACGAGGTACTGCACACGCCGGACGGCAAGGAGGCGCTGGCGATCCTCAAGGACCAGATCTTCGACTGCGTGATCACCGACGTGCGCCTGCCGGGCGCCGACGGCCTCCAGGTGCTGAAGGCCGCGAAGACCGGACGCCCCGCGACCGAGGTTCTGGTGATGACCGGCTTCGCCACGATCGAGCACGCGGTCGAGGCGATGAAGGCCGGAGCCGACGACTACATCCAGAAGCCTTTCCTGAACGACGCCATCCTCGAGCGGCTGAAGCGCATGGAACGCTTCCGGGCCCTGCTCGACGAGAACGAGCGCCTCAAGGCCGAGTTGCGCGGCGGCGATGGGCTGCCAGGGCTGATCGCCAAGAGCCGGACGATGGAGACCGTCGTGAGCACGGTGCGCACGGTGGCTCCGACCGACGCCTCGGTGCTGATCGTCGGCGAGAGCGGCACCGGCAAGGAGTGCGTGGCGCGGGCGATCCATCGCCTGTCGCGGCGCGCCGACCGGCCCTTCGTCGCGATCTCGTGCGGGGCCTTGCCGGAGACGCTGCTCGAGAGCGAACTCTTCGGCCACGAGCGGGGAGCGTTCACCGACGCGCAGCGGCTGCGCAAGGGCCGCTTCGAGCTCGCGAACGGCGGCACGCTCTTCCTGGACGACATCGACGACATGCCGCTGCCGACGCAGGTCAAGTTGCTGCGCGTGCTGCAGGAACGCGAGTTCGAACGCGTCGGCGGCGAGCAGACGATCCAGGTGGACATCCGCGTGCTGGCCGCCACCAAGGTGCCGCTCGTGCAGCACGTGCGGGCCGGCAAGTTCCGCGAGGACCTCTACTACCGGCTGAACGTCGTGCCGGTGAACCTGCCGCCGTTGCGCGAGCGCGAGGGGGACGTACCGCTGCTCGCGCAGCACTTCATCGAGAAGCTCGGTCAGGGACGGGCCTACACGGTCAAGACCGACGTGCTTGAGGCGATGTGCCAGTACTCC
>CAZSKV010000486.1:0-18048 GCA_964607495.1 uncultured candidatus Brocadiaceae bacterium | reverse complement strand
CACTGGCGCTCGCGCACCAGCATCCAGGAGCTGATCGAAGCGGGCTTCGTCGACCATCGCGGTGGCCACGGCCGCCCGGGCGCCAAGGTGCAGGCTGGGGAGGTGATCCGCATCCGCATCCCCAAGCGCCCGACGCCCAGGCCGCGCGCGGACATGCCCGCGGGCAGCAGCATCCGGATCCTGCACGAGGACGAGTGGATGCTCGCGGTCGACAAGCCGGCGGGCCTCGCGGTGCATCCGGCCGGCCGCCGCGTCGAAGGCACGCTGATCCACTGGCTGCACCAGCGCTACCGCCGCGCGGACGACCCAGACCACGATGTGGTGCCGCGGCTCCTGCATCGCATCGACCGCGAGACCTCGGGCGTCGTCTGCGCGAGCCTCGACGAGGACTTCCACTCCGAGGTCGGCCGCGCGTTCGAGGACCGGCTCGTGCGCAAGACCTACCTTGCGGTCGTGCATGGCGCGCCACCGAGTGCCGAGGGGGTGATCGACCTCTCGATCGGCCCGGCGCGGGATTCGGCGATCCAGCTCAAGATGGAGGCGCGCCGCGACGGCTCCGGCCAGCACGCGCTCACGCGCTACCGCGTCCTGCAGCAGAACGCGCGTTTTTCGCTCGTCGAGGTCGCGCCGCGCACCGGCCGGCAGCACCAGATCCGCGTGCACATGGCGGCGCTCGGCTGCCCGCTGGTCGGGGACAAGCTCTATGGCGTGCCGGAACGGGTGTTCTTCGAGCAGCTCGACGACCAGCTCAGCGCCGCGAGCCGTGAACTGCTGATCCTGGATCGGCATGCGCTGCATGCGCACCGGCTGGTGTTCCAGCACCCGCGCCGCGCGCAGGAGCTCACGCTCGAGGCGCCGCTGCCGGCGGACATGGCGGGGTTGCTGAGCTAGGGGTCGGCGCCCAGCGCGGGTCCGTCGCGAGCCGATCCCCGCGTGCGCAGGGCTAGAGCGGGCGGATGTTGCCGTCGGCCTCGCACACGCAGAACGCAGCGCGCATCCCTTTGGCGATCGCGCCGTGCTCGCGGGCGCCGATCAGCTGCGCGGGGTTCCACGCGGCGATCCTGGCCAGCGTCCAGGGGCCGGCATCGGGCACGGCGCGCGCGAAGTTCATCACCGCCCGCGCCATGGTCAGTGCCGACCCGGCCAGCCGGCCCTCCGGGTCGCGGACCACGCCGTCCTGCAGCCGCACCTTCCGGCCACCGAGCTCGTACTCCCCGTCGGGCATGCCCGCGGCCGCGACCGCATCGGTGACGAGCACCGTGCGGGCGCTCGCGAGGCAGCGCCAGGCATTGCGCAGCATCGCCGGATGCACGTGTGCGCCGTCGACGATCAGCGAGGCCGAGAGGCGCGGCTCGTCGAGGGCGAGGCCGGCGATGCCCGGCTCGCGGTGGTGCATCCGGCCCATCGCGTTGAAGAGGTGCGTGACCAGCGTGGCGCCGGCTTGCACGCAGGCGGCGAGATGGGCGGGGTCCTCGGCATGACCGATCGCGACCGTGACGCCGTGCGCGCGCAGCCGCGCGGTGGCCGCGGCTGCCCCTTGGCGCGCGGGCGCGAGGGTCACGAGCCGCAGTTGCCCGCGCGCAGCCTCCAGCAGCGCATCGATCCGCTCGGGGGTCGGATCGACGAAACTGTCCGCGTCGTGCACGCCGCTGGCTTCGAGGAACGGCCCTTCGAGGTGGATGCCCAGCGGTTGTGCGGCGTCGGCGGGGGCCCGCGCGATCCATTCCGCGACGCGGCGCGTCTGCGCGAGCAGATGCGGAAACGGGGCCGTGACCAGCGTCGGCAGGAACGCCGCCGCGCCGCCGCGCCAGCAGGCGCGGGCGACGGCGTCGAGGGCTTGTGCGCTGCCATCGGCGCAGGAGTGGCCGGCGGCGCCGTTCACCTGCAGATCGACCAGGCCCGGCAGGAGCGTCCCGGCGACGCGCTGGCGGGGCTCACCGGGCGCCGGCGCGAGGTCGCCGACTTCGAGCACGCGGCCGTCGCGGATGCGGACCGCGGCGCCGACCAGCACGCCAGCCTCGGTCACCAGGGCATCGGGTTCGAGCAGGGTCGTGGTCACGCGCCGCAGAAGGCTAGGAATCCCGTGCCCGGGCGCCAAGATTCCTCCGTGCTGAAGTCGTTCCTGCTGCTGCTCGCGACCGCCGGAGGCGGCGCGCTCGCCGTGTTCCTCGCCGAGCGCACGCTGACCCCGCCGCTGCCGCTGCACGAGCGTGACTTCGTGGTCACGCGCGATGCCGAACATCCACTCGAACTGGATGCTTCGCGCTGCCTCGCGGTGCCGTTCTGCTTCGGCGACTTCGACCTCTCGGCCACGGTCGAGGTGCCGGCCGGCGGCGAGCTCGACCTGGTGCTGCGCCGGAGCGAGCTCCCGCACGAGGAGCGCTCCGCCGGGCACGGCCGCTTCGTGCTGCTGCGGCTCTCGGCGACCAGCGCGGGCCCGCCCTGGCGCACGCGCGAGCAGGCGCTCTTCGGCGACGGTCTCAGCGGCGGCGTCAAGGTCACGGCCGGCTACGGCGCGACCCTGCAGGTGCAGGCACGCGGGCGCCGCCTGACCGCGACCGTTGCCGGCCAGCGCCTGCCGGATTGCCTCGCCACGGACGACCGCGGCGAGATCGCGTTCGTGGTGCGCGGCGGGACCGGCCTCGTGCGCTATCTGCGCATCACCGCCGTACCACGTCCCGGAAGCTGGCCGCCGGTCGCCTTCGGTGCGCTGGCCGGCGCCGGGCTCGGGTGCGTGTGCTTCGCGCTGCGTGCGGGCTGGCTCCTGACGCTGCTCGTTGCCAGCGTCCTCGCGGCCGGTGGGGGAGTGGCCGGGCCGGCGCTGCTCCAGCACGTCCTGCCGCGCTGCGCGGTGCCGGCGAGCTTCGTCGCGCTGGTCGGGCTCTGGTGGCTGCCGCTCGCGCTGGGCCTCGCGCTGCCGCGCCGCTCGCTGGCGCTGCCGCTCGGCCTCGTCGCGGCGCTGGCATGGCTCGAGCTCGCTGCGAACCGGCAGCAGGCCCTGCTGCAGCCCTTCGAGGACCCGCGGCTCGCGGCCTGCTTCGGCCGCGGCTCGGGGCCCGCGCCCTTCGACGCGCTCGCGCGCCGCATCGCCAGCAAGAAGGAGATCCACGTGCTCGCAGGCGAGGAGGCGCGCGTGCTCTTCCTCGGCGGCGACGAGCTGTTCCAACTCGGACGCTCCCCTGAACTCTGGGTCGCCGACCAGGCGGCCGGTCTCTGCGCGCAGAAGCTGGGTCGCAAGATCGAGGCGGTCGTGATGCCCACCGTCGATGCGAGCGCGGCGCAGCAGTTGCGCCTGTGGCGGACCTTCTACCTCGACTGGCCGGCGCGCGCGCTCGTGTTCGGCATCCCGGGCGCCGAGTCCGAAGCCATGGGCGCGCCACTCGCCGTCGTCTCGCGCTCGACGCTGCTCGGCCTCTGGCTGGCGCGCCGCGAGGCCGCGCCGCCGCCGCTCGCCGCGACGCTCGCCGAGGTCCGCGCGCTCTGCCGCGAACGCGGCCTCGGCCTCGTGCTCGCGACCGGCGCGGCGCTCGACGCGACGCTGGCCGCGCAGGTCGCGGAGTTCGCGCGCCAGGAGTCCGTGCCGTTGGTCGAGCAGGTCGTCACGCCGAACCAGGTCGTGCGCGCCGAGGCGCTGGCCACGGCACTGGCCGCGGCGCTGGCCGGTCACTGAGCGATCCAGCGCAGTTCCAGGTTGCCTTCGCCGTTGACCACGAGCAGCTTCGCGACGGCCGCGCCGCCCTCGGCCCCGACCCGTGCCCGGTAGCGGCGGCCCGCACCGCCCGGCTGCGTGGTGCTCGACTGGAAGTGGATCGGCAGCTCCGAGATCACCTTGCCCTCCTGGCACAGGTACTCGAGATCGAGCGTGTGCGTCGGCGCGACCTCGACCTGCACCGTGTTCTGCTCGGTGTGCAGGTCGACGTCGACCGGCTGCACGCTCGCCGGCAACACGACCTCGATCCGACCCATGCGGCTGTGCACGCTCGCCTGCGCGTACTCGCCTTCGAGCCGCACCGGGCCCGACTGCGTCCGCAGCGAGGCCCTGCCACCCGCGAGACGCGCACTGATCCGGCCGGAGTCGGTCTCGACGGTGACGTTGCCGCGGCAGCCGCGCAGTGCCACTTCGCCGCTCTTCGTGAACAGGCGCAACTCGGTCGCCGGCGGCACCTCGATCGAGAAGCGCATCTCGACGTCCTGCGCCGGCAGACCGAGCGGCAGGTGCATCTGCAGGCGCATGGCGTCGGCGGCCAGCTCGGGCTCGGGCTGGGCGATGCCGGCCAGCCAGCGTTCCCCCTGCTCCCGGGTCTCGGCGTGCACGACCACGTCGACGCGCACGTCGATCTGTGCATCGTCGCGCTCCTTCGCCGTGACCACGCAGTGACCCTGCGGCGTCCACAGCTCGAGCGCACGTTGCGCGCGGTTCTCGACCCGCCAGGCAAAGGGCCGGGTTGGCGAGACCTGCACGCGGTCGGGTACACGGAAGGTCGTGCCGCAGGCCGCGCAGACCGCGAAGAGAACGCACAAGCCAGGGCCGGACAGACGCATCGCCATCGACGGGATCTAGACCTTTATCTACCCCCGGTCACGACGGGCAGGGCGGCTTTCTTCAGGAAAAGCACGCCGAAACATGTGCTCTCGAGCCGGCCCGGCGCGAACTCCCCTGACGTGAGCTGGCGGGGCAGCAGCAACATGGTGCCTTCGAAGTACCAGTCGCGATCCTGCAGCAGCGCGATCCGCGACAGCTCGCAGGCGCGCTCGAGCGAATAGAGGTGGTAGTCGGGCCATTCGGCGTAGGCGCCGGCATGGCCCGGATTGCTGCGCAGCGTGAAGTGCTCGGCGAGCCACGCGAAGCCCGCCTCGATCGACTTGTCGATGCGCGGCAGCACGCCGCCGCCACGGCGGGTCTCGCGCAGGATTGCGCCGCAGATCGTCAGGCCGGTCAGCCCGGCGCAGGTCATGCTGCTGTACGCCGGCTTCGTGTCCTCCCCGATGTAGCTCCAGCCGGCCGGCTCGACCCGCCTGGCCGCGCTCACGGTGCGGCCGGCGTCGGCAGCGCGCTCCAGCTCGTGGTAGGTCACGAGCTGCAGCGGCAGCGCCGGTGGTTTCGGCTTGCGCTGGTCGTGCAGGAAGTGGTTCGCGGCCGCGAGCCAGGTGCCGGCCGGGATCTCGATTCCGCAGAGATGTGCCGACCACAGGCCGAGCAGCGCGTACTGGGTGTTGGAGTTGTCGTAGCGCGCCTCGGCGACGTAGCTCCAGCGCATGCGGTAGCCCTTGTCGACCCGCTGGTCGGTGTTCGCGAGCAGCCGGTCGGTCCAGGTCTGCAGCAGCTTCCTGTCGGCGGCCGAGGGCTTGCGCGGCAGCGGCCGCTGCAGCTGCCCCGAGAGCAGCGCCTGCCGTTCGCCGCTCGGGGCATAGGCGGCCTCGACGGCCATGATCGCGAGCGCGAGCGAGTAGGTGTCGAGCACTTCGCGTCGGCGCAGTTCGTCGAGCGCGGCCTGGACGACCTTGTCGTTCGGATCCTCCTCGGCCTTGAGCACGGTCAGTATCGCGAGCGCGAGGCGGCCGGAGCCGTAGGTCGTGCGCTCGCCCTCGGCGCGCTGGGCGCCGAGCTCGGGCATCGTGGGGTTCTCGAGGTGCCCCTTCACGTAGCGGCTGCCGAGGCGGATCGCGTCGTGCACCCGCGTCTTGAGCGCCGCGTCGGCGCTGCGCACCAGCCGCTGCCACTGCCAGCTCTCGTCGATCCGGAAGCTCGCGCGGCGGCGGGCCTGGGCCTGCGGATAGGTGACCGTCCCCGTGAGCTCGGCCGTGAAGCGGTCGACGAATCCGGTCTCGGCGTCCAGGTGGCGGGTGATCGTGAGCGTGCCGACCAGGTCGTGAGTGCAATGGGGTGCGACCCAGGCCGCGAAGTGCTCCCGGTGCATGTCACCGGGTTCCGGCACGGCGCGCGAAACGTCGGCGACGAGCTTCTGCATGCCGTCGGCGGCGATCGCCTCGCAGCGAACCTGGACGATCACGTCGCCGAACGGCGGCACGAGCGGCAGCACGTAGCGGACCTTGCCGCGCATCGGCTTGCGCAGATCGAAGGCGACGTAGTTCGCGAGATCGCGCAGGTCGACCGGCGGCGTGCTGCGGATGCGTTGTTCCTTGTCGAGTTCGCCCGCGAGCAGCACCGGCGCCGGCACGAGGCCGCGGAAGATCCCGAGGTCGGGGTTCTCGCCGCCTGGTGGTGGTTGCTCCTTGGTCTCGAGCACCCGCGTCGTCAGGGTCTGCTTGCGTTCGAACTCGAGCGCGCTGTGGGGGGGCAGACCCCAGCTCTTGTCCTGGGCGAGGAGCGCCGTGGTCAGGCCGTAGAGCAGTGCGAGCGCACGCATCGGAGCGGCGCAGGATAGCAGTAGAGTGCTCGGACCCATGGACCTGGCAGGCATCGACGCCGGCGGCACCGGCTCCCGTTGGGTGCGCGGCGACGAACACGGCACCGAATCCGCGCGCGGCGAAGGTCCGCCGATCCAGGCGAGTCAGCTCGGCGTCGCGGGCGCTGCCGCCGCGCTCGCGGCGCTGCTGCGCGTGGCCTGCCCGCAGGGGGCGCGGTTGGCGGTGGCCGGGCTCGCCGGCGCCTCCGACCAGGGGCTGCGGCGGGAGATCGCCGCGGCTGCGGCGCAGCTCAGCGGCATCGCGGTCCTGGTGACGGGGGACATCGAGACCGCGGCGGCGTCGGCGCTGGCCGACGGTCCGGGACTGGCGGTCTGGTCCGGCACCGGCTCCTTCGTGGCCGTGCACGGCACCGACGGCCGCCTGTACCGGCTCGGTGGCCGCGGCTGGCTGCTCGGTGACGAGGGATCCGCGTTCGATCTCGTGCGCCGCGCCGCGCGCATGGCCGTGCGCGCCATCGACGGTCTCGCTCCGACCGATTCGCAGCTGCCTGGCGTGCTGTGCCGGGTCTTCGCCGTGCCGAGCCTCGTGCGCCTGCCCGGCGTCCTGCAGCGCACCGAGCCCGCCGTGATGGCGGCGGCGGCGCCCGAAGTGCTCGCGTGCGCAGCCCATGGCGACCCGCTCGCGATGCGGGCGGCCCGCGAGTCGTTCGCCGGCCTGGCGGCCCTCGTGCAGGCTGGCGTGCGGCGCGCCGGGCTCACCGGCAGCAGCCTCGTG
This sequence comes from uncultured candidatus Brocadiaceae bacterium, assembly GCA_964607495.1. GTDB lineage: Bacteria > Planctomycetota > UBA1135 > UBA1135 > UBA2386 > CAZSKV01. Next base: position 10,905 of record CAZSKV010000486.1, on the reverse strand, counting down.
GTCCGTGTCGGCGGCAGCGTGTTCAAGCACAACGAAGCCGCCCGCACCCTGTTCGGTGAGGCCCTGCGCGAGATCGGGTTCTCGCCGGGACTCGCGCTGATCGACAAGACGCCGGGCGAGGGCGCGTGGCTGCTCGCGCGCGCCGCGTGCCGCGGCGAGCAACCGTTGGCCGGATGGGTCGAGCATGGCGCTTCGTGACCTGCAGCTCCCGCGCGGCCGCAGCGTCGGCAAGCACCTGCTCGAGGTCGCGTTCGCGCGCGGTGGCGGTCCAGGCGGCCAGCACGTGAACAAGGTCGAGACCAAGGTCGATCTGCGGCTGCCGCTCGCCGCGCTCAGCGGGATCCTCGAACCGGACGAAGTGCAGCGCGTGCGGGAACGCCTCGCGTCGCGCCTCGATGCCCAAGAGCGCATCTTCGTCGTGGCCAACGAGTACCGCGAGCAGGCCCGCAACCTCGAAGCCGCCCTCACGCGGCTCGAGATGCTGTTGCGCCTTGCGACAGAGCGTCCCAGGACGAGACGGCCCACCCGGCCGACCCGCGGCAGCAAGCGGCGGCGCCTCGACGACAAGCGCAGGCACGGCGAGAAGAAGCGCTGGCGCAGCGGCGGCGAGTGAATCGGGAAAGCTGCCGGACGACTTCTCTCCGCTGCCGCCGGTTGCCGACACATCTGCAGAAGAGGGGAGATCCCGATGGTCGAGAGCCCGCCAACCCGTGCCGTATCGCTGCCGCCTGCGCTCCGCACCTACCTGCAGGAACGCATGCGTGAAGGTCAGCTCGAGCTGCCGCTCCTGCCGGACGTCGCGACGCAGACGATGAACCTCTGCCAGTCCGAGAACGCCGACGCCGGCAAGTTGTCGGCCGTCCTGCACCGCGACCAGGCGCTGGCTTCGCACGTGCTGCGGGTCGCGAACTCGCCGCTCTACATGAGCAACGTGCCGATCGTGTCGCTGCAGCAGGCGGTCAGCCGTCTCGGCCTCAAGGCCCTCGCCGAGATCGTGATCGCGGTCTCGGTGCAGAGCCGCGTGTTCCGGATCCACGGCCAGGAGGCGCGCGTCAAGCGGCTGTGGCAGCACTCGGTCGCGGCCGGCTTCTTCGGCAAGGAGATCGCGCGCGTGCTCCGGCGCAACGTCGAGGGCGCGTTCCTGTGTGGCCTGCTGCACGACATCGGCAAGCCGGTCGTGCTCGCCGTGCTCGCCGACTGGGAGCAGAAGCACAAGGAGCAGCTCGACGGCCACGTGGTCGAGCCGCTGCTCGACGAGTACCACACGGTCCTGGGTCACGCGCTCGGAGTCCGCTGGAAGCTGCCCGAGCAGGTCACGAGCGCGATCCGCTGGCACCACGACTACGCCAGCTGCGAGGTCCATCGCGAACCCGCGATGGTCGCCTGCCTCGCCGACATGCTGGCCTACCACGCGGTCAAGGGCCTGGTCACCGTCAGCGAGGACGCGATCCAGGCGCATCCCGTCGTCGAGCACCTGAACCTCTACCCGGACCAGCTCGCCGGTCTGCTGGCGCGGCAGGACGACGTGCAGAAGCTCGCCGAGGCGTTGCGCGCATGAGCCAGACGCGCGACTTCGACGTGATCGTGATCGGCTCGGGTCCGGCCGGCCACAAGGCCGCGATCCAGGCCGCCAAGGCGGGCAAGCGGACCCTGCTCGTCGAGAAGGAACTCGGCGTGGGCGGCGCCTGCGTGCACCACGGCACGATCCCGAGCAAGAGCCTGCGCGAGACCGCGGTCTACTTCCAAGGACTGACGGCGCGCACCGACGGCGTGATCGAGATCAAGATCCCCGAGCATCTGCAGCTCGCGAGCCTCATGCACCGCATGGAGCAGGTCGTCGCGGCGCACGAGCGGTTCATGGCCCACCAGCTCGAGCGCAACCGCGTCGAGCAGTGGCACGGCCGCGGCCGTTTCACCTCGCCGCACGAGGTCGAGGTCACGTCCGTGCGCGGGCAGACCAGGCGCGCCCGTGGCGAGACGATCGTGATCGCGACCGGCTCGCGGCCGCGCACGCCGCGCGAGATCCCGGTCGACCACGAGCACGTGCTCGATTCCGACTCGATCCTGTCGTTGATCTACCTGCCGAAGTCGCTGACCGTGCTCGGCGCCGGAGTGATCGCCAGCGAGTACGCGTCGATCTTCGGCGCGCTCGGGGTCGAGGTCACGATGATCGACAAGGGCGACCGGCCGTTGGGCTTCCTCGATCGCGAGCTGACCGAACGCTTCGCGCAGCGCTTCGAGAGCGGCGGCAAGTGCCGCTTCCTCGGCGGGCGCAAGCACAAGTCGGTCGCCTGGGACGGCGTCGCGCAGGTCGTGACCGAGCTCGACGACGGCACGGTCGTGCGCAGCGAGAAGCTGCTCTGCGCGCTCGGCCGGGTCGCAAACCTCGAGGAGCTGAACATCGCGGCCGCCGGGCTCGCGGCCACCGAACGCGGCCTGCTCGCGGTCGACGAACACTGCCGGACCGCGGTCCCGCACATCTACGCGGCCGGGGACGTGATCGGGCCGCCCTCGCTGGCCTCGTCCTCGATGGAACAGGGCCGCCGCGCGATGCGCCATGCGCTCGGCATGGCGCTGACGCACGCGCCCGAGACGATCCCGGTCGGCATCTACACGATCCCCGAGATGGCGAGCATCGGCCTGACGGAGCAGCAGGTGGTCGAGAAGCACGGTGGGGCGTTGGTGGGCCGCGCCGACTTCAAGGAGCTCGCGCGCGGCCAGCTGACCGGGCAGACCGATGGTCTGCTGAAGCTCGTCTGCGATCCGCAGGGGGAGTACGTGCTCGGGACGCAGATCCTCGGCGAAGGGGCCACCGAGCTGATCCATCTCGCGCAGCTGGCGATCATGGCCAGCATCCCGGTCGACACCTTCGTCGAGAGCATCTTCAACTTCCCGACGCTGGCGGAGGCCTACCGGGTCGCAGCCCTCGACGTGCAGAGCAAGCGGCGGCTGGTCAGGGCCCCGGTCTGAGCCGGCCCCAGAACACGAGGCCGCGGTCGCTGCGCACGAACTCGACGGCGGCGGCCGCCGGTGTAGCGAGCCGCGCGGGCAGGCCGGCGGCCAAGGCCACGGCCGGCAACCCGACACGGCGCACCAGGTCACCTGCGCCCGCGAGGTGCGCGGTGCCGACGACGACGACCAGCAGGCGGTCCGGATGGAGCGCCGCGAGCTTCTGCACGCGCGTGGCGATGTACGGGTCGCGCTCGGCCAGCGGCAGGCGCGGCGTCGGTTCGAGCCCGTGCACGGGCAGGCGCTCGCGCGCCGCGAACGCCAGCAGCGCCCGGTAGTGCACTGCATCCACGTCCGCGGCATCGAGCCAGGAGCCGGACCAGCGCACCGCGATCGCGAGCCTCAGTTCGGGCAGGCTCCACTGCCCCGTGAGGAAGCGCGCGAGCGCCGCATCATCCTCGGCGCCGACTGCTTCGAGGACCAGCACCGGGCGCTCGCCGCGCGCGACGAGCTCCGCCAGCAACTCACGCTGGCGTGCATGCAGGCTGGCATCCGTGTGTTGGTCGCCGAGCCAGAGCACGCGCGTGCCGGCGATCTCGGCCAGCACTTCGGCGCGCGTCAGCGTCGCGGTCAGCTGCGTGCCGAGGGCCGCGTCATAGCGCTGCTTGTAGAGCTGCAGCTCGGGGCTCTCTGCACCTGGGGCCGGGGCATCGGGCCATCCCGGGCCACCACTGTGGCAGGAGCAGATGAGCGTCGAGAGCAGCAGCAGCGTGCGCATGGGGCGATCGGAACAACGGACACCCGGCCAGGAAACGCCGTGAGCGGCTAAGAGGGGGGCGGAATCCCCACGGGCACGCCCAGGTGCCCAGGTACTCATCCTAATCCCATGCGCCGCATCGCCCTCGCCTGCGTCTGTCTGGCCCTGCCCTGCAGCGGCCAGATCATCTATCACTTCGACAACCTGACCGGCTCGAACGTGCATCCCTATGCGCTGCTCGACGGGCAGGACGGCTGGACCGAGCAGACCTACAAGGCGCTGAACCGCTGCGGAGTCACCTCGACCCTGGCGTTCAACGGCTCGAAGGGCCTGCGCTTCCAGGAGTCGGGGCCCGGCTTCGGCACCGACGCCTCGCGCCTGAACAACGCGAGCTGGAGCTTCCCGCCGCTGCCTTCGGTGCTGCGGAACGTCTACTTCCAGGCCGACATGCAGGTCGGCTACTGGGGCGGTTCGTTCGGGCTCGCCTACGATCGCAACGCCAACGGCATCGTGCGTGGCACCGAGGCCGGGGAGCGTGGCGTGCGCTTCAACATCGGCACCTACTCCGGCACCCAGTTCGAGCTGATCGCGGCCGACAACACCAAGGTGCAGGTGCCGCTCACCAACCTCGGCACCGTCGCCGGGGGCCACTGGCTGCGCATCCGCGTGATCATGGACTTGACCGGCGCGAACGCGGGCGGACTCGGCTACGTCGAGGTGCAGAACCTGACGCTCGCGGCCACCACGCTCACGCCGGTGCCCGGCCTGCAGGGCGTGCCATTGGGTCTCAACCCGACCGCGGCCGACGCCACCAACCCGCTGCTGTGGAACGCGCTCTGGTTGCACTTCGAGGGCGCGACCTACAGCCTCGACAACATCGAGATCGGCCGGACCGGCTATGCGCGCGGCTACGGCAAGCCCTGCAACGGCGTGGCCGGGCCTGCCGACCTCACGCTCCTGGGCGCGATCCAGCCCAATGCGGCGGTCGTGCTCGAGTCCGGCAACCATGCCGCCAGTGCGGCGGGAATCGTGATCCTCGGCTCGAGCGACAGCAAGCATGCGGGGTTGACGCTGCCCTTGCTCTTCGATCCCTTCCTCGGCACGAGTGGCTGCTCGCTCTACGCGAGCGTCGACGTCGCGATCTCCGCCGTCACGAGTGCGACCGCTCCGGCGAAGCTGAGCCTGCCCCTGACGATCCCTGCCCTCGGCTTCGGGGCGCGGGTCTTCGCGCAGCACGCGTGCCTGGAACCGGTGGCGGGTGGCATGTCGTTCTCGAACGGCTTGTTCCTGCAACTGCCCTGAGCGCGGCGCTGCGCGCCGGCGCACCGCGCGCTAGAACGGGCGCATGAGCACACACGAATCCAGGCCGGCTGCCGCACGTGCCCTCGTCACCGGCGCCGGCACCGGCATCGGCCGCGCGATCGCGCTGGCGCTCGCCAAGGCCGGCGCGCGCGTGGCGCTCGCCGGACGGCGCAAGGCGCCGCTCGACGAGACCGCGGCCCTGATCGCCAGGGCCGGCGGCAAGGCGCTCGTGCAGCCCTTCGACGTGACCGATCGCGAGGCGGTCGCGACCGCCGTCGCCAGGATTGCGCGGGATCTCGGCGGCCTCGACATCCTGGTCAACAACGCCGGCGTCGGCGGGCCGAACGGCTGCTTCGTCGATGGTCCGGATCGCTGGGATCTGGTCATGCGAACCAACCTGGACGGAGTGTTCTTCGTGACGCGCGCGGCGTTGCGCCACTTCGGCACCGGTGGCCGCGTGATCCACATCGCCTCGGTGCTCGGCAAGTTCGGCGTGCCCGGCTACACGGCCTACTGTGCGGCGAAGCACGGCCTGATCGGCTTCACGAAGGCCCTCGCGCTCGAGTGCGCGCCCCGCCAGATCACGGTCAACGCGGTCTGCCCCGGCTGGGTCGAGACCGAGATGGCGCGCGAGGGCATGGAAGGTCTCGCCCAGGCGATGGGCGTCGGCTTCGAGCAGGCGCGCGCGCACGCGCTCGCGCAGGTGCCGCTGGGCCGCATCATGCAGCCGGCCGAGATCGGTGATCTGGTCGCCTGGCTCGCCTCGCCGGCGGCGTCGGGGGTCACCGGCCAGGCCTGGTCGGTGTGTGGCGGCGCGACGATGGGCTAGAGGACGATGGGTTGGAGGACGATGGGTCAGCGCCTCCTACCTGCGTTCGGTCACTTGCCGGTCGCCGCCTCAGCAGGCCGCGTCTCGGTGACGACGACGCTGCCCTGCGGATCCCATTCGGCGAGGAAGAGGTTGGTCTCGCCCCGCTCCTTGCCGTAGCGGTTGCTCGCGAACACCAGGTGCTTCCCGTCCGGGGAGAACATCGGGAAGCCGTCGAAGCTCGGGTTGTTGGTGATCTGCACCTGGTTCTTGCCGTCGAGATCGATCGCCAGCAGCTCGAAGTTGCGGCCCTTCGGATCCGGATCGGTACTGTTCGAGGAGAAGATCAGCCGCTTGTCGTCGGGGAAGAAGTAGGGCGCGAAGTTCGCCTTGCCGTTGCTCGTGACCTGGCGCACGTTCTGGCCGTCGCGGTCCATGACCATGATCTCGAGGCGCGAGGGCACGACGACGTGGTGCTTGAGGAACTCGATCGACTCGTTGCGCTCGGCGTCGTCCTTGAAGAACGCCCGGCGGAAGCAGATCTGCGCCCCGTTGTGCGCGAAGAACGGCCCACCGTCGTAGCCGATGTGCTGCGTGAGCCGCTTGAGATCGCTGCCGTCCTGTTCCATCGAGTAGATCTCGAGATCCCCGTCGCGGGTCGAGGTGAACACCATGCGGCCGGTCACGCGGCAGACCGTGGCTTCCGCGTCGTAGCCCGGCTGGTCGGTCAGGCGCACGGGGTTCTTGCCGTCGACGTCGGCCTTCCAGAGTTCGAAGGTCTCGCGCACCGCCCAGACGTAGCGCCCCTTGTAGAGCGCGACCGGCGTCGGGCACTTCGGATCGGCCGCGTGCGTCGAGGCGTAGACGATGCCGCGGTCGCCGCGCAGGAAGTAGGAGCAGGTGGTCGCCCCCAGCCCGGTCGACACCAGCTTCGGCTCGGCGTCGGACTCGAGGTCGAGCACGAAGATCTGGTCGCATTGGAACGGCGGCCGCTTGCTCTGGAAGATCAGCTTCCTGCCGTCGTGGGACCAGTAGCCCTCGGCGTTCTCGCCGCCGAAGGTCAGCTGCCGCACGCTCTTGAACCAGCGCTCGCCGGGAAGCAGTGCGACCGGCTTGCCGGCCTTGAGTTGCAGCGGCTTGTTGGGGATCACCGTCTCGTCCTGCGGGATGCCCTGCGCCGAGGGCGGCGGCGGATTGCAGGCCAGCAGCGAGAACGAGAGCACGACCAGGGGCAGCGGACGAGTCAGCATGGTGCGGGATGAAACCTGCGCCCGGACGCGAATGCACGCGCGCCGCAGGCAAATGACGTTGGGATGACGTTGTGGGGGATCGGGTTACGCTCGGCACCGCAACGTCCGCACGACGCGCGACTTTCCGCGCTGCGGCTACGCTTGCGCGTCCGTCCTGCCGCGTTCCCGCATGCCCCTGACCTCGTTCCATCCCGCGATTGCGCATTGGTTCGCGACGACCCTCGGCGAACCGAGCCCGGCGCAGGTGCGGGGGTGGGAGCGGATCCGCCAAGGGCACCACACGCTGATCGCGGCGCCGACCGGTTCGGGCAAGACGCTGGCGGCGTTCCTGGTCGCGCTCGATGGCCTGTTCCGCCAGGGCAGCGGGCTGCAGGACGTCACGCAGGTGCTCTACGTCTCGCCGCTGCGGGCCCTCTCGCACGACGTGCAGAAGAACCTCGAGGCCCCGCTCGTGCAGATGCGCGAGCGCGACCCGGCGCTGCCCGAGGTGCGCGTGCTCGTGCGCACCGGCGACACCAAGGCGAGCGCGCGCACGGCGATGGGCAAGCGGCCGCCGCACGTGCTGGTGACGACGCCGGAGTCGCTCTACATCCTGCTGACGAGCGCGGCGGGGCGGCGCATGCTCGCCGGCGTCAAGACGGTCGTGATCGACGAGATCCACGCGCTCGTGCGCGACAAGCGCGGCTCGCACCTCGCGTTGTCGCTCGAACGGCTCGTGCTGCTCGCGGGCGAAGTGCAGCGGATCGGCCTGTCGGCGACGCAGCGGCCGATCGAGGACGTCGCGCGCTTCCTGGCCGGCGTCGGGCGCAGCTGCGAGATCGTCGACGCGGGCCACCGCCGCGCCCTCGACGTCGCGCTCGCGGTGCCCAGGTCGCCGCTCTCGGCCGTCTGTTCGACCGAGCTCTGGGACGAGATCTACACGCAGGTCGTCGAGCTGATCGCCGCGCACAAGACCACGCTCGTGTTCACCAACACGCGCAAGCTCTGCGAGCGGGTCGCGGCGCGTCTCTCCGACCGGATCGGCAAGGAGCACGTGACCTCGCACCACGGCTCGCTCTCGCGCGCGCACCGGCTGCTGGCGGAGCAGCGGCTCAAGCGCGGCGAGCTCAAGGCGCTCGTCACCACGGCGTCGCTCGAACTCGGGATCGACATCGGCGACGTCGACCTCGTCGTGCAGATCGGCGTGCCGGGCACGATCGCGGTGTTCCTGCAGCGCGTGGGCCGCGCCGGGCACGGCCCGCACCGATTGCCCAAGGGGCGCATCTTCCCGCTGACGATCGACGAGCTGATCGCGAGCACGGCGCTGCTCGAGTGCGTGCAGCGCGGCGAGCTCGACCGCTTGCAGATGCCGGTCGCGCCGCTCGACATCCTCGCGCAACAGCTGGTCGCAGCCTGTGTCGCCGGGACCTGTGTCGAGGCCGAGGTGCGGCGCGCCTTGCAGCGCGCGTGGCCCTACCGGCAGCTCAGCGACGACGACTGGGAGCAGACGCTCGCGCTGCACACCGGCGAGCGCCTCTCCCTGCTGCACCGCGACCAGGTGGCTGGGACCCTGCGCGCAACCAAGCGCGCGCGGCTCTTTGCCCTGACCGCCGGCGGCGCGATCCCCGACGTCGCCAGCTACGAGGTCGTGCTCGAGCCCTCCGGCGAGCGGATCGGCACGGTCGAGGAGGACTTCGCGGTCGAGGCGTCGATCGGCGACGTGTTCCAGCTCGGCAACCACAGTTGGCGGATCGTGCGCATGGAGCGTGGCACGCTGCGCGTCGCCGACGCGGGCAGCTCGCCGCCGAGCCTGCCGTTCTGGTTCGGCGAGGCGCTCGCGCGCAGCGGCGAGTTCGCGGCCGCGGTGGCGGAGCTGCGCGTGCGCGCGGCAGTGGCCGGCTGGGTGCCGCCTGCCGGCCTGCCGGCAGAGGCCGCGGCGCAGATCGCCGCGCACTGCCAGCAGGGTCTCCTGGCGCTCGGCTGCGTGCCGAGCCAGCAGACGCTGGTGGCCGAGCGTTTCCTCGACGAGGGTGGCGGCAGCCAGCTCGTGGTGCACGCCCCTTTCGGTTCGCGGATCAACCGCGCGCTCGGCCTCGCGCTGCGCAAGCGCTTCTGCCGTGGCTTCGGCTTCGAGCTGCAGGCGGCCGCCAACGAGGAGGCGATCCTGCTCTCGCTCGGGCCGATGCACGAGTTCGCGCTCGACGAGCTCTTCACCTGGCTGCACCCGAACACGGCCCGCGACGTGCTTGTGCAGGCCGTGCTCGGCGCCCCGCTCTTCGCGACGCGCTGGCGCTGGAACGCGCAGCGCGCGCTCTGCGTGCCGCGCTTCGCGCACGGCAAGCGCACGCCCACGCAGATCGCGCGCATGCGCGCGCAGGACTTCCTCTCCGCCGCGTTCCCGCAGGTGAACGCCTGCGCCGAGACCCTGCCCGGTGGCGACCTGCCGGTGCCCTGGGAGCACCCGCTCGTGCGGCAGACGCTGCACGACTGCCTCGACGAGGCGATGGACTGCCGTGGTTTCGTGGCGCTGCTCGAAGCGATCCATGGCGGCCTGGTGCGGACCGTCGCGGTCGAGACCGCGCAGCCGTCGACCTTCGCCCAGGGGATCCTGCATGCCCTGCCGTACATGTTCCTGGACGACGCCCCGCTCGAGGAACGCCGCACGCAGGCGGTGCCGGACCGGGTCGCCGGCCGCGACCGCACTCCCGACGAGGTCCCCGATCTCGCGCCGGAGCTGGTTGCGGCCGTCGCGGTCGAAGTGCAGATCGCGCCGCGCAGCCGCGAGGAGTTGCACGAGGCCCTGCTCTGGTGCGGCTGGCTCGAGGCCGGCGAGGCCGCGTCCTTCTCGGGTTGGATCGACGAGCTGGTCGCCGCGGGCCGCGCGGTCGTGGGCGACGGCCGCGTGCGTGCCGCCGGGCTCGACCAGGATCTGCGCAGCCAGTGGAAGGGGCGCCTCGACTGCCACGCCGTGCTCCATGTGGACGCCCCCGAGCTCTCGAGCCTGGTCGCCGAGGGCTTCGCGCAGCGCGTGCGAGTGTCGGGCCAGCCCGGCATCGCCTCGCGCCGCCTCGTGCTGCGCATGCTCGCCCGCGCGCGCGAAGCGGCGCGCGGCCGCTTCACGCCGGTCAGCACCGCGCAGTACGAGCGATCCGTGCGTTCCTGGCAGCATGCCGAGCCCGGCACCGAGCTCGCCGGTCCCGCCGGCGTAATGCAGGTCGTGCGCCAGCTGGCCGGCTGCGAAGTGCCGGCCGCGGCCTGGGAGAAGAGCGTGCTGCCCGCGCGGGTGGCCGGCTACCGGCGCGAATGGCTGGACCAGCTCGCGTTCGCGGGCGAGATCGTCTGGCTGCGCCTGACCGGCGGGTCGCGAATGGCGGTCCGCCGCGCGCCGCTCGCGCTGCTGCCGCGCGACGAGCTGCCGTTCTGGCTCGAGCTGACGCCGCGCCTGGCCGCACCGGAGCTCGGCGCCGCGGCCAGCCAGCTGGCCGCGATCCTGACCCGGCGCGGGCCCTCGTTCCTGCGCGAGCTCCGCGCGCTCTCCGAGCTGCTGCCGAGCTGGCTCGAGGACGGCCTGCGCGAGCTCGTGACCCAGGGCTGCATGACCTGTGACTCGTTCGCCGCCCTGCGCCAGCTGCTGGTCCCCGATGCGCGCCGGCGCGTGCCGCTCGAGCCGCCGGGCCGCTTCGCGTGGATCGAACGCGCCGGCGCGCAGGAGCGCACGCCGCTGCGCGAGGACGAACTCGCGCTGCAGCTCGCGCGGAAGTGGCTGCTGCGCTACGGCGTGATCGTGCGCCGGGCCCTCGAGCCCGAGCGGGTCACGCTGCCGTGGCGCGCGGTCGTGCGCGCGCTGCGCCTGCTCGAGC
>CAZSKV010000485.1:0-5259 GCA_964607495.1 uncultured candidatus Brocadiaceae bacterium | reverse complement strand
GGCATGCACTGCTGGCATCAGAAGGTCACCGTGCGCAAGGCCGCGGCCGAGGACCGCTATGGCGACATCGCGGTCGACACCAACCAATCGATGGCCGTGTTCCGCGAGTGGCTCGCGCGCACCCGCCCCGCCCCAGGGCCGGGCGGTCTGCGCCGGCCGCTGCACTTCGCGCGCGTCGTGCGGCCGGCGGATGCGGCGTACCGCTTGCCCTAGCGGCTCATCGTTCCTTGGCTGCCTCCGCCGCGGCCGGCTTCGCCTTCCAGTGCGCGGCCTTCTCGGGCTGCCCCCATTTCGCATAGAGGCTCACGAGGCGATCCCGGGCCTTGCCGAGACGTTGGACCCGCGCTTCGACGTCTCGCGGTTCGGAAGGCCGGCTCTGTGTGCTGAGCCGCCGCAGGGACTCCGCCATCTCCTCGTGACCTTCGAGCAGCAGCGGCTCGGCCTCCGCGAAACGCCCCTGGCCGAGCAGCGCTTCTCCCAGCATGCTCTTCGTATTGGGGAAGGTCCAATGGTCCGGGCTCTGGTCCTTGCGGATCGCGAGCGACTCGCGCAGCACCGTCTCGGCCTCCTTGGCGTTCTCCCTGCGGAGGAGCAGCAGGCCGAACTCCGCCTGGCGAGTCGCCAGGTCGGTGCTGCCCGGCGCCAGGCGTTTCAGCACGGAGACCGCGTCCCGGTAGCTCGCCTCCGCAACCTCGAGCTCTCCGGCCCGGTCCGCAGCACGGGCCAGGCACTTGAGGTAGTCGGCGGCGATCGCATCCCCCGGGCCCTCGCCGGGCCGGCGGATCTGCAGGCTCCTGCGATACAGGCTCATCGCCGACCGCGCGTCGCCCCGGTCGTCCCCCAGGATGTGTCCCAGCTTGTGGACCACCTCCGCATGCAGGTCCCCGTGTACTTCGCGGGTCATCGCGGGCGCGGCACGCAGCACCCTCTCGGCGGCGTCGAAGTCCTTCTGCTCCCTGAGGATCGATGCGAGGTCGAGAATGCTGCCAGTCACGTCGGGATGGTCGTCGCCGAGGGTCTGCGACTGCGTCGCCACCTTCTCCCGCAATGACTCCACCGCCCCCACTGGCGCGACGCGGAATGCCCTGTGCAGGCCGGCAGTGTCTCCCTTGGACCGGAGCGCCGAAACGAGGCTGAAGAACAAGCCGGTCACACTGGGATCGCGGTCGCCGAGAATCTTGCGCGTCACCGCCAGCGACTCCTCCAATCGCTCGGCGGCGCCCGCGAAGTCCCCCTTCTTCAGCAGGACGTTCCCCAGCCAATGGAGGGTATTGGCGACATCGCGGCTGGCGTTGCCCGAGCGCTCGCGACGGATCGCGAGGGCCCGCCGGAGACTCTTCTCCGCTTCGTCGAGCTTCCCCGTGGCCACGAGAGCGCGGCCGAGAGTGTGAAAGTTCGTCCCCACGGTGGGGCTCGAGTCGCCCAAGCTGGCTTTGTGCATCCGCAGTGCCTGGCGAAGCAGGTCCTCCGCTTCCGCGAACTCCTTCCCGCGCGTCAGCAGCAGGTGGCCGAGGTTGTGGAGCACAAGAGCGAGGTGGCGACTGTCGCCGGGGAACCACTTCTGGCGCATCGCGAGCGCGGCGCGCATGTGTTCCTCGGCCTCCTCGAGCTCCTGCCTGGCCTCCAGCACGGTGGCCAGGTTGTGGAGCACCGCCGCCTGGTGTGGGTGTCCGTCCGGATGCAGCTTGCGGTCGATCGCCAGCGACTCCCGGAAGAGCTTCGCCGACTCGTCGAGCTCCCCCTTCATCTTGAGCACGCAGGCGAGGCCGTTGAGGCTGTCGGCGCGCGCCGCGTGGTCCACTCCGAACCGCTGCTCCCGGATCGCGAGCGCACGTCGGTGAGCCGCTTCGGCTCCACCCAGATCACCCCTCGCCAGCAGGACATCGCCCAGGCAGCCGAGGGTCTTCGCGTAGTCAGGGTTCTCCTCGCCAAGGAGCTTGCCGAACACCTCGAGCGCGTCACGCACGTTCCGTTCGGCGTCCTGCAGGTTCCCCTGGTCCATGAGCACGCCGCCGAGCTCGCGCCGGCTCCGGGCCGACTTCGGTGTCTCCTGTTGTCCAGCCCTTCGATACATGTCCAAGGCTTGACGCAGTTCCCGCTCGGCCCCGGCGAAATCCTCCCTGGCGCGCAGACGCTGGGCGATGGAATGCCGGGTTCCGGCGACGTCCGGGTGATCCTCGCCGAGCACCCGGACCTGCATGGCAAGGGCCCGGCTCGACAGTTCATCTGCAGTCCTGACATCGCCGTTCGCGGAGACCGCGGTCGCGAGATTGAGGAGGACATTCGCCACCTCCGCGTGATTCCCGCCTGGGCACTCCAGCAGGATCGCCAACGCATCGCGATGGAGCTTCTCTGCATTGAGAGCCTCGCCCTTCCTGCGGAGCACACCGCCGAGACCGGTCATGCTCCTGGCCACATGCGGATGATCGTCCCCAAGCGCGGCCTTGCGTATGGCCAGCGCTTCCCGGTGATGTGCCTCCGCCCCTGCGAGGTCGCCCATGCTCAGGCGGATGTCGGCGAGATGGCCGAGGCTGGCTGCCACCGAGGGATGCTGGCTTCCGAGGATCTCGCACTGCATCCCATAGGCTTCCTTCTCGTATGTCTCCGCGCTTTCGAGGTCTCCTCGCTCTTTGAGGATCGCAGCGAGGTTGCCGAGACTCGAGGCCAGGCCGAGACGGCCTCCCTGCTGGCGCTGCCTGATCGCGAGCGCCTCGCGGGCGATCTTCTCGGCGCCGACCACGTCCCCGCTCTCCAGGCGGATCACTGCGAGGCTGTCCGCGGCCTGGGGCTCGCCGGTACGGCGCGTGCGGATGTCGAGCGCGCGCGTCGCGGCCTTCCACGCCTCGTCATACCGCGCCAGGTGTCTCAGGTTCTCCGCGAGGGTCTCGAGAGCGTCGGCAAGCAGCTCCTCATGGTCGGGTGGGAGGCGCTCGATCGTGGTCATGGCCCGTCTCGCGTTCGCCTCGGCTCCGCGGTAGTCACCCTCGGCATGCAGGTAGTTCGCCCAATCGAGGATGCTCTGCGCGACCGTCACGCTGTCTTCCGCACAGATCCGCTGCCGGATCTCGAGGGTCGCCTTCAGGTGGGCCTCCGCCTTCCGTGGCACGCCGAGCCCCAGGTAGGCGAGCCCCAGTGCGCGGCGCAGGGTCGCCTGGACTTCCGGCTCGACCTTCAGCATCTCGCGCCCGTTGTCGAACTCGTCCAGCAGCTTTCCGAGCGGGTAGTTGGGCCCCTTCAGCGCGTGTGGATCCGAGCTGCCGATCATCCTCACGAACAGATCGATCACGGTTTCCGCCCGCGTCGCCTGCGTGACCGCGATCCTCTCCTTCTCGCGCGCATCGAAGTAGCTCACGAGTGCGGCGCCGAGGCCGACGACCAACGACGCGAGCACGGCCGTGACCGCGGTCGCGCCGACCCGGTGGCGGCGCAGGTATTTCGTCAACCGGTACAGCCGGCTCGGGGGCCCGGCATGGACCGGGCGATCCTCGAGGAAGCGTTGCACGTCCTCCGCGAACGCCGAGGCGGTCTCGTAGCGGCGGCCACGCTCCTTCTCGAGCGCCTTCATGACGACCCAATCGAGGTCGTGGCGCAGCAACTTGGACAGGGCCTTCGGATGGATCCGTCGCAGCCGGGCGGCCGCGGCGAGCTCCTGACCCAGCGTGCTGGCGCGCGTCGACGGCTTGGGCGGATCCTCCTCCTTGATGCGCCGCAGCAGCTCCTCGCATCCGGAACGCAATGCGTCCCCGAGCTCGAACGGCCTGCTGCCGATCAAGAGTTCATAGAGCAGCACGCCGAGCGAGTAGATGTCCGCCCGCGTGTCGATGTCCAGACCCGACAGCTCGGCCTGCTCTGGGGCCATGTACTCGGGGGTCCCGAGCATCTGCCGGAACTCCGTGAACAGCGTCTTCTCGGTCAGCTCGCGATGCGTGGCCTTGGCGACACCGAAGTCGATGACCTTCGGGACCGGCGTGCCGTCGTGCAGCGTCACGAGGACATTCCCCGGCTTCAGGTCCCGATGGATGATCCCTTTGGTGTGCGCGTGCTGCACGGCGTGGCAGACCAGGAGGAAGAGCCGCAGCCGCTCGTCGATCGAGAGGCCGGCCTGGTCGCAGTAGCGCGTGATCGGCTCGCCGCGGACGAGCTCCATCACGAAGTACGGCCGACCCCGCGTGGTGGCTCCGCCGTCGAAGACCTTGGCGATGTTCGGATGCTCCATCAGCGCGAGCGCCTGGCGCTCGGCTTCGAAGCGGGCCACGACCTGCCGTGTGTCCATCCCGAGCTTCAGGATCTTCAGCGCGACCTTCCTGCGCACGGGCTCGAGCTGCTCGGCCATCCACACGACGCCAACCCCCCCGGAGCCGATCTCCTGAAGCAGCCGGTAGTTGCCGATCACCTGGCCCGGCTCTTCGGCGATCGATTCCATCCTGACGTTCCTGGACGTCTTCTCGCACATCTGGTGGGCGCACAACAGCGCTTCGACCTCGGCGCGAAGCTCCGGATCCGCACACGCGCGGCGCAGATGCTCCGCGCGCTCGCCCTCGGGCAATTCGATCGCATCGGCGAAGAGCGCCTTGGCTCGCTGATCGAGGCCGTGCGTCGGAGCCGTCCCCGGATCGGAGCGGTCACGATCGGTGCATCCTGACTCGGATCGTGGCGTCGTATCAGGTTGCTGACGGGCGGGATCGGAAGTCATGGTGCATGCTCCGCAGCGGCGACCGCGGTTCGCTCATCCGGTGTCGGCCTGGAGACGGGTGAGAAGCCACGCACGGGCGTAGGACCATTCGCGGAAGACCGACCGTTCGGACATGCCGAGTGCCGTCGCCACCTCCTCCATGCTCAGCCCGACATAGAAACGGAGGCGAACGATCTCGGCGGCTTTCGGGTATGCCTTCTCAAGGCGCCGGATGGCTTCGTCGACTGCCAGGATTCCCTCGAAACTGCCGGTGGCGGCGAGGTCCACGGCATCGAGGCTGACCAGGCGGGCGAACCCACCGCCGCGTTTGAGCCGAACCCGCGCGCGGGCATGGTCGATCAGGACGCGCCGCATCGCTTGCGCGGCCGCGGCGAGGAGCTCGCCCGGGGAGCATCCCGGGGTTGCCCCGGCGTGGGCGAGCCGCAGCCAGGCGTTGTGGACGAGCTCCGTCGGCTGGAGCGTGTGGTTCCTGCGCTCCGCAGCCAGGTGTGACCTGGCCATCGCGCGCAGTTGCGCATAGAGCTCCAGGAACATGGTGTCCCGGCCGGTGCCATCGGGTTCGTTGG
>CAZSKV010000484.1:0-2577 GCA_964607495.1 uncultured candidatus Brocadiaceae bacterium | reverse complement strand
ACCTCCACCGCCGGCACGGCTGCGTTGCCGCTCCCGATTCCCAACGATCCCGGCCTCGCCGGGCTACGTTGGATGGCGCAGTGGCTGGTCGGCAACCCGAGCAACGGCCTGACCTCGCTGCGGCTCTCCGAAGCTGCGATGCTGATCTCGAGGTAGCAGCGTCCGGCGCAGCTTCAGCCCACACTTTCAACACACGGGCGCTGCCGCGCCTTGGGTCGCTACGGCGACGACTCTCCATCTCACCGGCGGATACCAGACGGACGCGACGACCCAAGAACATCATCGCGGCCCGGCTTGCGTCTTCCTTGCGACTGTCGGGCTGGCTACGGTTCTCGCCCTTCGTACCCGGTCGATGCTCGCCTTCCTCTCCGATATCCACGCCAACACCGAAGCGTTGACCGCCGCCCTGGCCGCGATCGACCAGGCCGGGGCCACTCGCCTGATCTGCCTCGGCGACATCATCGGCTACGGGCCGGAGCCACGCGAAGTGCTGCGCACGATCATGAGCCGCTGCGAGCTCTCGCTGCGCGGCAACCACGAGGAAGGTGCTTTGGGCTATGCCTCGGACTTCAATCCCAGGGCCCGGGTCGCGATCGACTGGACCAAGAAACAGCTGACGCCGCCCGAGTGTCCGCGTCAGGAGAGCTACCAGTTCTGGAACTTCCTCGACAAGCTGCCGAAGACGCACGTCGAGGGGGAGATGTTGCTGGTGCACGCCTCGCCGAAGGACCCGATCCGCGAGTACATCGTGCCCAAGGATGCGCAGGATCGCGCGAAGCTGGCCGAGTGGTTCGCGTGCATGGAGGCCGCCCGCATCTGCTTCGTCGGGCACAGCCACGTGCCGGGCGTCTACACCGAGAGCGGCAAGTACCTGAGCCCGGACGACGTCCAGGGCCGCTATCGCGTCGGCGCCGAGCGCGTGATCGTGAACATCGGCTCGGTCGGGCAGCCGCGTGACGGCGACCCGCGCGCCTCGTGCGTGCTCTACGACGGCCAGGAGGTGCGCTTCGTGCGCGTTGCCTATCCGTTCGCGCAGACGATGCAGAAGATCCGCGCCACGAAGATCTTGCCCGAGTACCTGGCCGAACGGCTCGCCGCCGGCCGCTGACGAGGATTCAGGAAGCCCCCCGGATGGAACGCAGGTTCACCGCATTCTTGCTGCCGCTGGTGCTCGCGCTCGCGGTCATGACCTTCATGATGCCGGGCAACAAGACGCAGCCCGGGCCGCAGGGCCAGGCCCCGGCTTCGCGCCCGGCCACCCAGGGGGCCGACTCCCAGCGTGCGCCGGCGCGGACCCGGCCGGACGAGGAGTACCGCTTCACGAAGGGCTTCGGCACGACCGGCACCAAGGGCGCGATGTGGGTCGCGTTCGATCGCCGCGGCGCAGCGATCCGCCGCGTGTGGCTGCGCGATCACTTCCATGCGATCGACGGCAAGCTCAAGAGCCGCGAGGAACGCAGCGGTGACGACGACTACCGGATCGTCGACGTCAGCGAGCCGGGCATGTTCGGCTTCGTGCTCGAGCCGGAGTTCGGCCGGCACAACGCATTCCGGGACGTGCCGATCGACGGCACCGCGAACCCGCGCACGGGCGAGGAGCAGGTCTGGGAGGTCGAGGACCTGCCGGACGGCGTGCGCTTCAAGCTCGATGCGGGCAACGGCTACACGCTGACCAAGACCTACCGCCACGAACCGGGCCGGCGCGGGCTGCGCTTCGCGCTCGGCGTCGCCGCCACCGGACCGCTCCAGAGCCGTGACTCGCTCTACCTGAGCCTGCGTGGCGTCACCTTGCCGACCGCCAAGAGCGAACGGATGTTCGGGGCAGCGCCCGCGAGCGCGTTCGGCCTCGCGGCCGAGGGCGGCCGTCCGGTCGGCTCCGGCACGATCCTGCACGCCGACGGCAAGCCCGAGCTGCGGCCCCTGGTCGACAACCAGGGCGGGCGCGCGGCGATCGCGTTCGCCGGGTCGATGAACCGCTTCTTCGCCTCGTTCGTGATCCCGCGCAACGCCGCCGCGCAGCGCGCGCTCTACAAGGTCGACATACAGTGCGTGCCGCGCTTCGCCGACCTCGCGAGCGAGACCGACCCGTACTCGCTGCCGCTGCCGCACTACCGGCTGCAGCTCGATGCGCTCGAACCCGGCAAGTCGAGCGAGCTGGAGTTCGAGGTGTACCTCGGCCCGAAGTCGTACGAGGTCTTCGCCGAGCAGCCGGAGTGGGAGCACTTCCACTACGCGCTGGATGCCGACCTTGCGCCCTTCGGCTGCATCTGCAACCCGCCGGGCTCGGCGTTCATGGCCAAGGTGCTGCTCAAGAGCCTCGCGTTCCTGCACGCGCTGCTCGGCAACTGGCCGCTCGCGATCATCGCGCTCACGCTCCTGGTCCGTTCGCTGCTCGTGCCGTTGAACTTCCGCATGCAGAAGTCGATGCGCGCGTTCGGGCAGAAGGTGGCACGGCTCAAGCCGCAGATGGAGGCCCTGAAGAAGCGCTACGCGGACGATCCGAAGCAGCAGCAGCAGGAGCTCGTCAAGTTCCAACGCGAACACAAGATGTTCCCGCCGCTCGGCGGCTGCCTGCCG
>CAZSKV010000483.1:0-1774 GCA_964607495.1 uncultured candidatus Brocadiaceae bacterium | reverse complement strand
GACAGGTCCGCCGCCGGCGCGGCCAGGGTCTTGCTCATCTCGCCCAGGATGTGCAGGCGGCCAGCCCGGGCCTGGGCCAGCGCCGTGGCGAGCTGCGCGTCGGTCAGGCCACCAACCTTGTTGTCCAGTTGCAGCGCAGTGATGCCCTGGGCCGTGCCGACGACCTTGAAGTCCATGTCCCCGAGGTGGTCCTCGTCGCCGAGGATGTCGCTGAGCACGGCCGTGCGTGCCCCGTCGGTCACGAGACCCATCGCGATGCCGGCCACCGGCTCCGCGAGCGGGACGCCGGCCTGCAGCATCGCGAGCGTCCCGCCACAGACCGTGGCCATGGACGACGAGCCGTTGCTCTCGCTGATCTCGGACTCGATGCGGATCACGTAGGGGAAGTCGGCAAAGTCCGGCAGGGCGTGCGCAAGGCCGCGACGCGCCAGGAAGCCGTGGCCGATCTCGCGCCGGCCCGGGCCGCGCAGCGGCCGGATCTCGTTCACGCTGTACGGCGGGAAGTTGTAGTGCAGCAGGAAGCGCTCCTGGCGCAGGCCGCCGAGTTCGTCGAGGGTCTGCGCGTCGTCGCCGGAGCCGAGCGTGCAGGTGACGAGGGCCTGGGTCTCGCCGCGCGTGAACACCGCCGAGCCGTGCGCGCGCGGCAACCAGCCGACTTCGCACCAGATCGGGCGGAGGTCGGTCGGGCCGCGGCCGTCCAGGCGCTTGCCCTCGGCCAGCACGCGCTCGCGCACGAGCTGGCCCAGCAGGGCGTCGAAGGCCTTGCCGAACGCCGCCTGCTGCTCGACGGGGGTCGCTGCGAGGCCGAGCTGACGTGCGGCGGCGATCGCCGCCCGCCGTTCGTTCTTGCTGGTCAACGCCAGCGCCGCGTCCAGCGCGGCGCAACTCGGGGCCGGAACCTCCGGGCCGGGCGCAGCCGCCGGCAGGGGGCGCTTGGCAACACCCGCGAGCTCGCGCAGCTCGGCGAAGGCCTTCTGGAAGCGGCCCGCGTACTCGGCGGCAGCCTTCAGGGCCGCGAGGCAGCGATCCTCGGCGATCGCCTTCGCCTCGCCCTCGACCATCACCAGCCCGTCGGGTCCGGCGCCGACCATGAAGTCCAGTTCGGAGGCGTTGCGCTCGTGCAGATGCGGGAAGGGCAGCAGCTGGCCGCGGATCGTCGCGACGCGCACGCCCGCGGCCGGCCCACGGAACGGCACCGGCGACAGATGCACGGCCGCACACGCGGTCAGCAGCGCGAGGCTCGGCAGGTCCGAGCCCGGATCGGCGGAGAGCACGCTGACCTGGACCTGCACCTCGCAATGGAAGTCCTCCGGGAAGAGCGAGCGGATCGTGCGGTCGATCAGGCGCGAAACCAGCACCTCGTGGTCGCTGATGCGTCCCTCACGCCGTCCGAATGATCCCGGGATGCGCCCGGCCGCGGCCATCTTCTCGCGGTACTCGACGGTCAGCGGCAGGAAGTCGGTGCCCGGCCGGGGTTCCTCGGCTGCCACCACGGTCGCGAGCACGACATCGTCACCGCGGCGGCCGATCACGGCCGCGCTCGCGAGGCGGGCGATGCGACCGGTCTCGAACGAACAGTCCGAGCCAGCGATCTTCAGGGCTACGCGGTGGCCTTGGGGCTGCATGCGGCTGTTATGCCGCCGCAGCCAGTCTCACTGCAAGCACGCAGGCGGCCGGCGCAGGCGGCCGAGGTGATGGGCAAGCGCCTGGAACAGGCGCTTGCGCGCGCGCATGATCCGGATCGCGACCGTGCCGGTCGGGATGTGCAGGGCCC
>CAZSKV010000482.1:0-3052 GCA_964607495.1 uncultured candidatus Brocadiaceae bacterium | reverse complement strand
TCGCCGAGCGCGGCCGCGGCCCGGACCGAGACCCAGGACCTCGTGCGCCTCGCGATCGACCTGCTCGCGCCCGAGGACCGCAAGGTGCTGCTCGCCCGTGAGTGGGACGGACTGTCGTTCGCTGAAGTCGGCGTGCAACTCGGCATGAGCGAGGATGCCGCGCGCATGCGTTTCCAGCGCGCGTTGCCCAAGCTCGCGCAGTGCGTCGAACGTCTGCGGCGCGGCGACGTGCAGGGCGCGCTCGCGGAGCCCGACCATGCCTGACGCGCCGCGGCCTGACCGTCTCGCCCGCCTCACCCGTGCCGTCGACCTCTACCTCGCGCGCGACCCCGCGGACACCGATCTGCTCGCTGCGCATCCCGAGCTCGCGGACCTGCTGCGCCCGTTGCTGGCGCCGGACGCGGCGCAGCCGGTCCTCGGGCGCACCCTCGGGGGCCACCGCCTGCTGCGCGAGATCGGCCGCGGCGGCATGGGCGTGGTGTACGAGGCGCTCGATCTCGCGCTCGACCGCAAGGTCGCGCTCAAGGTCCTGCCGTCGCACCTGCTGCCCGACGCGAAACGAATCGTGCGCTTCAAGCGCGAGGCGCAGCTCCTGGCCGGCCTCTCGCATCCGCACGTCGTCAAGGTGCACACGGTCGGCAGCGAGGGCGAGTGCCACTTCTTCGCGATGGAGCTGGTCGACGGCCTGCCGATCGAGCCCGGCCCTGCAGCCAGAGTCGTGCCGAAGATCGCCGCGATCGCCGACGCGCTCGCCCACGTGCACGCGCGCGGGCTCGTGCACCGCGACGTCAAGCCGGGCAACATCCTGGTGCGCCGCGACGGCAGCCCGGTGCTGACCGACTTCGGCCTCGCGCACGCCGACGATCTCCCGGCGATGACGCGCAGCGGCGAGTTCGCCGGCACGCCGTACTACGTCTCGCCCGAGCAGGCGCGTGGCGAAGCCGTGGATGCGCGCTCGGACGTGTTCTCGCTCGGGGCGACGCTCTACGAAGTGCTGACCGGCAGGCGGCCCTTCGAAGCAGGTTCGACCGCGGCCGTCCTGCAGCGCATCCAGCACGAAGAGATCCTGTCGCCCGATCGGCTCGACCCGCGCCTCGCGCCCGACCTCTGTGCGATCGTGCTCAAGGCGCTCGAGAAGGAGCCGCAGGACCGCTATGCGGGCGCCGCGGAGTTCGCCGCCGACCTGCACGCGTTCCTCGACTACCGGCCGGTGCTCGCGCGCCGCGCCCCGGCCAGCCGGCGGATCTGGCGCTTCGTGCGCCGGGAGCCCTGGAAGGCCGCGCTGATGGCCACGATCGCCGCCGCCGTGCCGGTCGTGGCCGGGCTCTCGGGCTACCTCTTCGCGAGCAAGCAGGCGATCGCCGTCGGCAGCAAGCAGATCGAGCTCGATGCGCAGGAACAGCTGCTCGCGGACGGCTGGTCGGAGCTCGTGAACGGCGACGCCACGCGCGCCGAGACCTGTTTCGGCGCGCTGCTCGTGCGCGATCCAGGCCATGTCGATGCCGTGGTGGGCAAGGCCCTGGCCCTGCGCCGGCGGGGGCGCGCCGCCGAAGGCATCGCCCTGCTCGAGGCCGGCGCGGCCCTGGGCCAGCGGGATCCGGCGCTCGGCCGCGCGCGCGCCTGGCTGCTCGAGGACTCCGGGCAACACGATGCGGCCAAGACCCTCGAGCAGGAGCTGGGTGGCCCCAAGTCGGCCGGCGATCTGTTCGTGTCCGCGTGCCGCGAGTTCGTGACCAACGAGACCCGCGACGCGGACCGCGACCGCCGCGCGCTCGAGCTGATGCACCGCGCGATCCTCGGCTCCGAGCGGCCGCGTCCGCTCTTCTTCCAGCAGTGGGCCGGCATCGCCTTGCAGCTGCAGGACGAGCGCACGTTGCGCCGCTGCGTCGAAGCGATGAAGGCCCTCTGGCCCGACTCGGCCCGGACCTGGCTGACCGCGGGCCGCGCGCTGCTGCTCAGCGACGCCAAGGCCGCGGCGGCCGCGCTCGCGCGCGCCGCCGCGCTCGAACCCGCTGCGGAACAGGTGCACCTCTACCATGGCCTCGCGCAGGAGGCAGCCGGCGAACTCGATGGCGCCGAGGCCAGCTACCGCAAGGCGATCGCGATCCTGCCGATCTCGATCGCGAGCTACTCGCTCGGAGAACTGCTCGTGCGCCGCGAGCGCTTCGCCGCCGCGGTGCCGGTCCTGCGCGCCTGCTGCGCGCAGCGTCCGCGCTTTGCCCCCGGCCAGGTGGAACTCGCCAAGGCCCTGGCCGGGACCGGCGCCCTCGCCGAGGCCAGGGCCTGCCTCGAGCGCGCGCGCGAGCTGCCGAAGGATCCGATGCTCGAAGCCGAGATCTCCGAACTGCTGCCGACGCTCGGAGGGAAGTGAGTCCATGCTCGCCGCGCTCCTGCTCGCGTTGCTCGCCCAGGACCCGTTCCCAAGGCCCGGTGCCGAACCGTGCGGCGTGGTCCTCGACGCCGCGAGCCAGCCGATCGCCGGCGCCCGCGTGTCGCTGAAGTGCGACCTCGAGCTTTCGGCACCGTGGCGCAAGTCGATCGAGCAGGTGTTGCAGCGCACGCCGCTGCCGTGGGGGATGAGCAACAAGGACGGCAGCTTCGTGCTGCCGCTCAACGACACCCAGCGCCTGCTCGGCAGCACCGGCGAGGGGGTGTTCTTCCTGCTCGTGGAGAAGGAGGGCTTCGGGCGCTGGGCCGAACGGCTGCCACTCGGGCCCTTCGGCTATCACGGCTCGAGGGTCGTGTTGCATCCGCTGCAGGACAAGGATCGGTTCTGGTTCCAGGTCGCCGGCGGCGTGCTCGGCCAAAGGGTCGAGGTGCGCAGGCTCTGGGACTCCGACGTCGAGCCGGCGGTGCTCGCGGTGCTCGATGCGCTGGGCCGGGCGAGCGTGGTCTTGCCGCTCCTCCAGAATCCACCGCCGGCGCTCCTCTACCAGGAGGCCGTGCCGCTCGGCTACCGCTCGCGGCTCGAGGGTAGGAGCTGGCTGCCGGTCGAGCCCGTCAGCGGGCCGCGGCTGCCCGCCGTGGCTTCGCCGCCGCGGCCGATCGACCG
>CAZSKV010000481.1:0-7117 GCA_964607495.1 uncultured candidatus Brocadiaceae bacterium | reverse complement strand
GCCGTGTTGGATCTCTGCTGCGACCCGCGCACGGTGCCGCGTGCCGATATCCGGGGCCTCGACCCAGCGCTCGTGCGCGAGCGGGCGGCCCGTGGCTCGACCACGCGCCTCGTCGGCCGCGCCGATCGCCGTGGCGAGTTGCGCGTGGCGTTCGAGGAAGTGCCGCTGGCTTCGCCACTCGCCGTGCCGAGTGACCGCGTTGCCTACACCTACACACTTTCCGCCGGCGTCCGCGTGCACGTCGGCTGCGGCGTCGGGCCGATCGAGACGGCGCGCGCGCTCCTGATCGACGTGGGTGCGTCATGAGCACCTCGATCACCGTCCCGGCCGGCGTCGGCGTCTTCCATCTGCCGCTCGACTTCGCGCTGCGCGGCGCGCAACTCGCGTTCGAGCTGACCGGCCCCGCACAGGCGCCGGTCGTCGCCGTCGCCGGTGGCATCTCGGCGCACCGCCATGTCTGCGCGACGGCCTTCGATCCGGCGCCAGGTTGGTGGGAACCCTGCGTCGGCGCCGGGCGCGCGATCGACACGCAGCGCTTCCGCGTGCTCGCCGTCGACTGGCTCGGCGGCCAGGGCGCGTCGACCGGCCCGACGAACACGACCGCCGCGCGGGCGTTCCCGCTGGTGACCGCGGACCACCAGGCACAGGCGATCGCGCTCCTGCTCGCGCACCTCGGCATCGAACGGCTGCACGGCTTCGTCGGGGCGTCGTTCGGCGGGATGGTCGGACTCTGCTTCGCGGCCGCTCACCCCGCGCGGGTCGGGCGCCTGATCGCGATCGCCGCGGCGCACGAGAGTCATCCCCTGGCGAGCGCATGGCGCTC
Organism: uncultured candidatus Brocadiaceae bacterium; assembly: GCA_964607495.1. Lineage (GTDB taxonomy): Bacteria > Planctomycetota > UBA1135 > UBA1135 > UBA2386 > CAZSKV01. The sequence goes on along the minus strand of CAZSKV010000481.1, from coordinate 6,294 downwards.
GGTGCAACGCCGGATCGTGCGGCTCGGCCTGCGGCACGGCGCCGCTGCTGCGCAGGAGGCCCTGACGATCGCGCGCGCCCTGGCGATGACGACCTACCGCACGGCCGCGGAATTCGGGCGCCGCTTCGCCGGTCCGGCCGAGATCGTGGGCCAGCACGCGCGCTTCCCGGTCGACGCATATCTCGACGCGCGCGGGCGGGAGTTCGCCGCGCGCTGCTCGGCGTCGACGTTCTTGAGCCTCTCCTACGCGATCGACGTGCACCGCGTGCCGCCCGAGCAGATCACGACGCCGGTGACCCTGGTGGGCGTGACGAGCGACGCGCTCGTGCCGATCACGCAGGTGCGTGAGCTCGCACGGCGACTCGCCGGCCCGGTGCGCCTCGTCGAGCTCGACTCGATCTACGGTCACGACGCGTTCCTCAAGGAGGTCGGAGCGATCGCGGCGATCCTGCGCCAGGACCTCGCCGGTGCGGAGGCTGCACGATGAGCCGCCATCGCGCGACCAGGACCGTGCGCGCCGGGGTCGAGTCCGACGCCGCGCACGGCGCGGTCATGCCGCCGCTGCACCTCGCCGCCAACTACACGTTTGCAGCGCTCGGCAACAAGCGCCGCTACGACTATGGCCGGACCGCGAACCCGACGCGCGACCTGCTCGGCGAAGCGCTCGCCGATCTCGAGAACGGTGCGACCGGCATCGTCACGAGTTCCGGCATGTCCGCGATCGCGCTTGCCCTGCAACTCGTGCCGACCGGCCGGCTGGTGGTGGCGCCTCACGACTGTTACGGCGGCACCTACCGGCTGCTGCACGCGCTCGCGCGGCGCGAGCACTTCCGTGTCGCCTTCGTCGACCAGCGCGACCCGCAGGCCGTGGCCGCTGCGTTCGCTGCGGCTCCGCACCTCGTGTGGATCGAGACGCCGAGCAACCCGTTGCTGCGGATCGCCGACATCGCGACCCTGGCCACGCAGGCGCACGCGCGGGGCGCGCTCGTCGCGGTCGACAACACATTCCTCTCTCCGTTGCCGCAGCAGCCACTGGGACTCGGTGCCGATCTCGTCGTGCACTCGACGACCAAGTATCTCAACGGGCACTCGGACGTCGTCGGCGGCGCCGTGGTCGCGAAGGACCGCGCGGTCGGCGACGAACTCGCCTGGTGGGGCAATGCGCTCGGCGTGACCGGGGCGCCCTTCGATGCGTGGTTGACGCTCCGTGGCCTGCGCACGCTGCACGTGCGCATGCGCCAGCACGAGGCGAACGCGCAGGCGGTCGCGGAGATGCTCGCCGTCCACCCGGCGGTCGCCGCAGTGCACTATCCAGGGCTCGTGAGCCATCCGGGGCATGCACTGGCCGCGCGCCAGCAGTCAGGGTTCGGCGGAATGCTGAGCTTCGAGCTGCGCGACGGACTCCCCGCGGTCGAGCGCCTCACCAGCCGGCTGCGCTGCTTCTCGCTGGCGGAGTCGCTCGGCGGGGTCGAGAGCCTGGTCGCACATCCGGCGACGATGACCCACGCGGCGATGGAGGCCCAGGCGCGGCGTCGTGCGGGCATCGGCGATGGCCTGGTGCGGCTCTCGATCGGCATCGAGGCGGTCGAGGACCTGCTCGCAGACCTCCGGGGAGCCCTCGCCTGAGCGCGGCTCGCTCTGGCACTATTGCCGGGTAGTCGCAACCTCGGATGCGGGATTGGCCGCTAGGATGCTGCGCCCCTTTTTCCTCACTTGCTGCCCAAGAGGTCTGCACATGCGATCCGCCTCGTCCGCTGTGGTCGTCGTTCTTCTCCTCGCCCCGCTCGCTGCCCAGGACATGAAGCCGCCGGAGCCTGCGGCCGAGCTCGCCAAGCTCAAGCCGCTGGTCGGCACCTGGGAAGGCAAAGGCACCGTGCACATGGCGCCGGGTACCGAGCCGATGGCCTGGACCGCGCAGGCCGCCTACGAGTGGACCCTCGGCAACCACTTCGTGAAGTGCGACATGAACATCGAGTTCGGCGGCAACATGCCGACGCTCGTGTTCCGCGAGTACTACGGCTGGGACCGCGAGACCAAGCGCTACGTGTTCCTCGCGCTCAGCAACACCGGCGAAGCGCATCTCGCTGAGCTCACGTTCGTGGCGGAGAACACGTTCGCGACGCTCGTGACCAAGAAGGGCCCCGAAGGCCTCGCCAGCGAGCGCGGCATCACGACGATCACGAAGGACGGCATGGAGTTCGTGATGACCAGGTTCGGCACCAGCGGGCCGGCGGCCGACGTCGTGAAGGGCAAGTTCTCGCGCGTCGAGAAGCTGAAGCCGCTCGCGATCGAAGCCACGGCGGCCATGGCGCCCGTACCCGAGGCCATGGCGAAGATCCACCGCACGGCTGGGACCTACGAGGTCGCCGGCGAGATGACCATGATGCCGGCCACGCCGGTGATGAAGATCACCGGCACCGACACCGCCCGCTCGATCTTTGGCGGCGCCGTGCTGTACATCGCGACGAAGGGCGTGGCCGAGCACTCGCCCGACCCCTACTTCGCCGACAACTACCTCGTCTGGAACGCGGACAAGGGCTGCTACGACGCGTTCGGCCTCGACAACATGGGCTGGGTCGGCGTGATGGAGCAGCGCTTCGAGGGTGACACCAAGCTCGTCGCCACGAACGCGCAGGTCTTCATGGGTCAGCCGACGACCAACCGGATGGTGGTCGAGCTGGACGCCAACGGGAAGATGACGCGCGTCACGGGCTACAGCTGCTGCGGCTCGAGCGATCCCTACTGCTCGTTCAAGGGCACGTACAAGTTGAGCAAATAGTACCGCGTACAAAGTCATGGGGATTCGTTCCCGAACTGCGCAAGGAGCTCCATGGTCTCCGTCACCGCCCTTCTCCTCCCGATCCTGATCTCCGCCGTGGCTGCGTTCGTCGTGAGCAGCGTGATCCACATGGCGGTCCAGTACCACAAGAACGACTACCGCAAGCTGCCGAACGAGGACGCGGTGCTGAACGCGCTCCGCGAGCAGCAGATCCCGCCCGGCGAGTACATGTTCCCGCGCGCCGACTCGATGCAGCACATGAAGAGCCCGGAGATGGTCGCGCGCTACGAGCGCGGACCGGTCGGCGTGATGGTCCTGATGACGAGCGGGCATTGCTCGCTCGGCAAGCCGCTCGCCTTCTGGTTCGTGTACTGCGTCGCGATCAGCCTGCTGACCGCCTACGTGACCGGGCTCGCGCTGCCCCAGGGCGCCGCGGCGATGCAGGTGTTCCGGATCGCGAGCGCTGCGGCTTTCATCGGCCATGGCATGAGCGGCATCCAGAACTCGATCTGGAAGGGCGTCCCGTGGAGCACGGCCTGGAAGTACGTCTTCGACGGCCTGCTCTATGCGCTCGCGACCGGGGCCGTGTTCGCCTGGCTCTGGCCGTAGCCGCCGTCCGCGGCCGAAGTTGCGGGGGCTCGTTCCACGGCTGTCCGGGTAGCCTGGACGCCCCCGCATGGACCCGATCCTCTCCGAACTCAACGAACCCCAACAGCGCGCGGTCCTGCATCCACACGGCCCGCTGATGGTGCTCGCCGGCGCCGGCTCGGGGAAGACCCGCGTGATCACGCGCCGGATCGCGCGCCTGCTGCGCGAGGGCGTCGATCCGTACTCGATCCTCGCGCTGACCTTCACCAACAAGGCGGCCGGCGAGATGCGCCGGCGGGTCGAGGAGCTCGGCGGGGCCACCGTGCACGTTTCGACCTTCCACTCGGCCTGCGCGCGGTTCCTGCGGCGCGACGCCGAGCGCCTCGGCTACCCGCAGAGCTTCTCGATCTACGACACCTACGACCGCGACCAGTGCCTCAAGGGGCTCATGCAGGAGCTCGGCGTGCAGACAAAGTGCAAGCCGAGCGACGTCGGCCGCGAGATCTCGCGGCTCAAGAATCTGCTGATCCGGCCACAGGAGCTGCCGCCGGCGCGCACCGACGTCGCCCAGGTCGTGGCGCAGGTCTACGAACCCTACGAGCTGCGCATGCAGAAGCTCGCGGCGTTCGACTTCGACGATCTGCTGCTGCGCTTCCTCGACCTGCTGCAGGCCGACCCGGAGGTGCGCGAGCGCTATCAGCGCCGCTTCGCCTGGATCCTGATCGACGAGTTCCAGGACACCAACCGCGTGCAGTACGAACTCACGCGGCACCTGCTCGGCCCGCAGCGCAACCTGACCGTGGTCGGCGACCCGGATCAGTCGATCTACAAGTTCCGTGGCGCCGAGCTGCGCAACATGCTCGAGTTCGCGCGCGACTACCCGGACGTGACCGTCGTCAAGCTCGAGGAGAACTACCGCTCGACCGGCAACATCCTGGCCGCTGCCGAAGCGGTGATCGCCCACAACGAGTCACGCCTCGAGAAGCGCCTGTTCACGCAGAGCGAAGCCGGCGCGCTGGTGCAGCGCTTCGAACGCGGCACGCCCCAGGACGAGGCGGACGAGGTCGGCCGGCGGATCGAGGAGGCGCTCGCCGAGGGCGTCTCGCCGCAGGAGATCGCCGTGTTCTACCGCACGCACTTCCTGTCGCGCGCCGTCGAGGAGACGCTGCGGCATCGTGGCATCGCCTACGAGGTCGTCGGCGGCTGGGCGTTCTTCGAGCGGCGCGAGATCAAGGACATGCTCGCCTACCTGCGGGTCGCCGCGAACCCGCTCGATGACGTCTCGCTCGAGCGGATCGTGAACGTGCCCCCGCGCGGGCTCGGCCCGGCCGCCGTGCAGAAGCTCAAGGAGACCGCGTCCGCGCTCGCGATGTCGCTCAGCGAAGCCGTGCTCGAACCGAAGGCCCGCGGCGAGTTCACCGCCAAGGCCCGCCAGGGCCTCGAACAGCTCGCGCAGATCGTGACCGAGGTCCGCGCCGACGGCCAGCGCAGCGCCGCCGCCGCACTCGCGACCGTGCTGCTCCGCACCGACTACATCAAGCACGCCTGCTCGACCGGCGATCCGGAGGACGACGCGCGCCGGGAGAACCTCGACGAACTGCTGAACGACGCGACCACCTACGACGCGGACGGCGGCGAAGGGCTCGCGGGCTACCTGCAGCACGTGAGCCTGCTGACCTCCGAGGACCGGCAGGACGCGCAAGGTCCGCGTGTCTCCCTGATGAGCGTGCACGCGGCCAAGGGCCTCGAGTTCGACCACGTGTTCGTGATCGGACTCGAGGACGGACTGTTCCCGCACAGCCGCTCGCGCGACGACCGCGCCGAGCTCGAGGAGGAGCGCCGCCTCATGTACGTCGCGCTCACGCGCGCACGCAAGACCCTGTGCCTGTCGCACGCCGAGGAGCGCATGGTGCAGGGGTCGTTCCAGACCCAGGAACCATCGCGCTTCTTCGACGAGATCCCGGCCGAGGCGATGGCCGGCGAGGTGCGCGCCGCGCGCCGCGACCCGTTCGCCAACTACGAACTCGACGCCGCGCCGGAGCTCGCCGAGTTCGCGCCCGGGATGCGCGTCTGGCACGAACACTACGGTCGCGGCTCGGTGCACGCGGTCTCGGGTCGCGGGATCTCGCGCAGTGTGCTCGTGCGCTTCGACCGCGGCGGCGAGCGCACGCTGCTGCTCGAGTACGCCGGACTCGTGGCGATCCCGCCCGAAGAGGAGTCATGAGCCCGCACGACGACCTGCTCGCACGCTTCGCGGCGATCGTGCGCGAGGCCGAGGCGCTCGGCGACCCCGCGCTGCTCGAGCAGTTGCGTGTGCGCCTGCAGGCCACGCCGGATCCGGTGACCGCAGGCGTCGAGAGCTGGCAGGGCATCCTCGGCCGTTCCCCGGTGGTCCTGGCGATGCGCGCGCAGATCCAGCGCTTCGCGGCCGTCAAGGCGCCGGTGCTCGTGATTGGTGAGAGCGGCACCGGCAAGGAACTCGTCGCCAAGGCGCTGCACACGCTGTCGCCGCGCCGCGATCGCCCGTTCGTCGCCGAGAACTGCGCGGCGATCCCGGAAACCCTGCTCGAGTCGGTGCTCTTCGGCCACAAGAAGGGCGCCTTCACCGGCGCGATCAAGGACCACCCTGGTCACTTCGTCGCCGCCGACGGCGGCACGCTCTTCCTCGACGAGATCGGCGACATGCCCCTGTCGATGCAGGTCAAGCTGTTGCGCGCGATCCAGGAGAGCGAGATCCGCGCCGTCGGCGCGACGCAGGTCCGCAAGGTCGACGTGCGCCTGATCGCCGCCACCAACAAGGACCTCGCGGCCGAGGTCAGGCGTGGCCGGTTCCGCGAGGACCTGTTCTATCGCCTGAACGTCCTGCTGATCACGGTGCCGCCGCTGCGCGAACGCGGCGACGACATCCTGATCCTCGCGCGCGTGTT